>NZ_JAUBTX010000049.1:0-48461 GCF_036705185.1 Microcoleus sp. B4-D4
TCTTTTTTTACACTATTATTGTATGAAATACTTTACCATAAAAACGAACAAAGTACACAGCCTAGGCAGAGCCTCCGGATCTGCATTACCAGGCAGAGCCTGGTAACGAGAAAACAGTTAACAGTTAACATCATTCCGGTTCAACCGGAATTGATGTCAGTAAGATTGCGTGTCCGTCAGGATCTTTGACGAGGCAACTTTGGCGGGAAAAACTGGAATTATTTCCAAATTGCACGATCTGCGGCGAGATTAACTCAACTTTATTTTGTCGCAACTTTTCCAATAGTCGATCTAGATCGTTAACAATTAGTTGGACTTGCATATGAGCAATATCGCAACTTTTCCAATTCCTCGGTATGGGGCGGCCTTTTGGAGTAACTAAATAGTCTAACAGTTCAATTCCTAAACCGCCTTGAATCGGCCGAAGTGCGGTGATTTTGACTTTAGCTTCTGGCAAATTATCGAGGCGAACTTGGGTTTCGCCTTGGTTGAGGCTGCCTCCCTTAATTTGCATTCCCAGTAAGTCGCGGTAAAAGTGGAGACTTTGTTCTGTGTTGCTAATCGCGATCGCGCTGTGATCGATTCCTAAAAAGCAGCGATCGCTCTTTTGATGCCATTTTTCTTGTCCTTTGTCCTCCGGGAACCAAATTAGCTCTAAATTGTGGCCGTCAATGTCTTTAAATTTAAAAGCTCGCACGCCAGCAGCTTCTTGATTTTCCGGCGGTATTGTTTGGGGTGCAGTGGAGATGGGGACAATGGGAAAAGAGCGCAGGTGTGCAAAGGCGCGATCGATGTCACTGACTGCAATTGCCAAATGTTGAAACCACAAGTCATTACTTTGGGAATCTTTGGGAATGGGTTTTCCCTCAACATTCAGATATTCCATCAACTCAATTTGTTCATCTCCAAGCTGCAAAGTAACAATGCGGATTTTTGCCCCCTCAACACCTTCGAGCTCGCTGTAATTTTGCCCTTCAACCGTAATATCCGAAACAAATTCAAAGGAGAGTGCTTTGGTATAAAACTCCTGGGAGCGATCGGCATTTGTGACGGTCAATCCAATGGCTCGAATTTTCTGCACTTGTAGAAGAGAAGGGTTATTCATAAACTAGGGAGTGCTTTATCTAAATTCTCAGCAGCGCCGAAGATTGCAGCCCGATGCGAAAAAAATTGGGGAAATTTTCCTCATACCTCGCCGCTCGACTCCGCTTGTTTTGCCTGAACTTTTAATTATTTGAGACAGCCTAGCATTTTAAACATAACAATAGCAGTACGTCCTTGGAAAGATGCGATCGCCCTGCCGCCTTCCTAGGATTGTAAAAGTTAAAAGCTTGCAGTCCACAGATTGTCTGGTAGAGAGTGAGTTCTAGTATTTAAAAAAAAGGAGAGATTTGTGGGTATTAGCAGACGCGAATTGTTGAAGGTAACTTCTGCTTCGAGTTTAGTTGCAGCAGGAATGGCAGCTTCAGAAGGTTTTTTTAAACCCCTATACGCTCAAGATGAACCGCCCCAAGTATACGCTCGAAGTGAAGCGGCCCGAGCTCAAAGTTTGAGCGGCGAGATGAGTTACAGGACACTGGGAGGCACAGGAGAGCGAGTGTCTGCAATTGGCTTAGGCGGACACCATATCGGACGGCTTCGAGAGGAGCAAGAAAGTATTAAGCTGATTCGCAGTGCGATCGATCGCGGCATCAATTTCATGGACAACTCCTGGGACTATCACAACGGACGCAGCCATCGATGGATGGGGCAAGCGCTCAAGGACGGCTACCGGCAAAAAGTTTTTCTGATGACCAAGATCGACGGCCGCACCAAGGGCGCTGCTATGATGCAAATTGACGACTCGCTGAAGGCATTGCAGACCGATTACATCGACCTGATGCAGCATCACGAAGTTATTCGCATGGAAGACCCGGATCGCATCTTTGCCCCCGGTGGAGCAATGGAGGCTGTGGTGGAAGCGCAGAAAGCTGGCAAGATTCGATACATCGGGTTTACCGGACACAAAGATCCTTTGGTTCACCTGCGAATGCTGGAACTTGCCGCTCAACACAATTTCCGTTTCGACACGGTACAGATGCCGCTCAACGTGATGGACGGCCATTTCAGAAGTTTTGAGAAACAAGTTTTGCCCGTGCTGGTGCAGAACAAAATCGGCGTATTGGGGATGAAATCGATGGGCGACTCCTACGTTCTTAGAAGCAACACTGTTACGCCGATCGAATGTCTGCACTATGCGATGAATCTGCCGACTTCTGTGGTGATTACTGGGATCGATACCATGCAGCTTCTCGATCAAGCATTTGAGGCAGCCCGCACGTTTAAGCCGATGGATGCAGCACAAGTGGCGGCGATGCTCGATCGCACTCGCTCTGCGGCGGCAAAAGGTCAATACGAACTGTATAAAACCAGCAGTCAATTTGACAGTACCGCCATGAATCCATCCTGGCTGGGATAAGCGCTTTTGTATCGATCTGCAGAGGAAGTATCCAGCGCATCTGCATTTTGCTTTGTACCGTGCGAGCTCTTGACGTTCTCGCACGGTACAAAATACTGGCTCTTCGGGGACGCTAGCCCTGTAAAAAAAATGCTTTTTGCATAGAGTGTCAATAAAATTGAGACTCGGCTATATGTCGGGCGAGCAATGCACAGCTTATACCAAATCCGGGTAACATACCCCCTTTACGCTTGAACCGGGAAGATGCTTATAGCGCGAAGAGAAGAGGAAAGAGAAGAGTCAGAAGATAAAGGGGATGGCAAACTCGGATTTGGTATTATTGTGTACACTCAATAGACGAATTCTCAAAAGCCAGTAAGCTAGCCGGCAAAATGCCCGATTCACAATTAATGGAACAAGTCTAATGAATAAATTGCAAGTCAGTAGGAAATCTTTCTTCTTCCGGTTCTGGATCGTAAATGTAGTCGCAGTCAAACTGGAAAGCTTGAGAGTGGCGGCTGATCGAAAATCCGCATTGAGTCACCATTTCTGTAGTAAAACTGGCCATGACTAACTCAATGAGTTTTCTGTAAGAAATGTTGGGCTGTTGAACGTAATATGTGCGTCTGGCAAAAAATATTCTCTCATCTTTCGGTACAATTATGCCATTAATTCTGTGGGCGTGTTGAATCGGCTTGATGTAACTTTCAATAAACTGCGACTGACTTTTTTGCAGTCTGGCTAATCTTTCATGTTGCAACCAGCTCATTTGAAACACAATTTTAATAAACTCAAAACCCAAAATGTAGTTAAAAACATTATTGCGTTCTTCTGTGCTCAAGACAAAGCGGAGCGCGGATTCTAAATATTGATCGGTTTCTCGGCGCGCTTGTTGAGCTGAGTGGATGTAAAATTGTTTGATGTAGCTTCTCAAATCAGATTCGTTCAATTCTTTTTTGACTTGGAATCTGATTAAATACTCTTTGACTCGGTGGAGAGTATCGACATCTTCAAACATTTTTGAGACTAAGCCGTCGGCTGTATAGTCATCTAAAAATTCTGCTTGCAAGTCTGGAGTAGTGGCGCACAAGATGTAGGAAAGGGACAAAACGTAGCGCCGCTGGTTCCAAGGTAAACTTTCGGCCCAAGCTTTAACTTCTACAGGGAGTTTTTCCAGCACGGTATTTGTGTGGGGGCGTTGAAAAAGGTCGGCATTTTTATCATTTTGTTGAATCATTGCCTGAAACCTTCTGTTAGTAAATTGAGCAGGTAATGTTTCGCAGGCAAATAGTAGGGTAAGGCAGATGCAGGGAGTTAGAAAATATCATAATTTTTTTGCTCTATGTGATGCTACACGGCTTAAAGAGTGCACCCAGTGATCTGTCTCACATTTTTGCGGACTTAGAATCACGACTATGAACTTAATATATCACATTTTAGGGCGTTTGGTATCACACGAAAAACTTATTCACGTCACTGTCGTAACGGCGGGTTTGATTGATGATTGAAAAGAGTGATTCAGAGCTTTTTGTTGGTAATAACTACTGAGGTCAATCATGAATTCGACTACAAGTATTTTTCCTAAAAATCGGTGTCAATACTTAAGTTTTGGCAAGTTTCTCGTCCAACCAGCGCGACGGTGGCTGGATGGCATTGCAGTGGGCGATCGGCAAGTAGCTCGGTGGTTGTGCCAACTTATACCCTCACAGTGTCCTTTTGAGAGAGATATCAAGCTATGGGGACACCATCTTTTCCACATACCCCCGATGTGCAAACTCAATCCGGTATATGAAGAATTAGTGGGGTTGCGTTTTCGCTCTCTCTCGTTTTTGGCTGACGTATGCGGGGAAGATGTAACGCGGTACTGCTGATTGAGGGTTGTTATACCTCGATCGCCCGTCGAGATCGATTGTTTACTGGGTGCATCGCTCTGCTAGTTGCGAGATTCCAAATTTAAGTCATTATATTTGATAATATGAGTGAATGCCTCTAGATAGGAGCGGGCATTCATTGTGGCAGATAAGTAAAAAATCAGACAAATTTTTAATTATGCCACAGTAGTTCTAGGGTGCGTCACACGCTCAAAAAATCTTGAAATGCGATCGGCTGTTTCGAGGGTGCCGCGCACCTGATACACAGGGTGGAAAACAAAAATTATTGTGTAGCATTAATTTTGACAAATACTAAAATATCAAACGGTAGCATCAAAAAAAATAAGTAAAGAAATAATTTAACAAGCTATTTTGCTCAAGCAAGTGAATATGTTTAACGCAACTGAACTGCTGATTAATACTTTTGTAAATCGGCTAATTGAAGGCTACCGCCACACCTACGGCGGGTTTAAATCTGACTATGGCGAGATTATTGGTTGGGTAGCCGATATGGCTTTACAAAATATTGCGAATAGCGATGCTCTTTACCACAATGTAGAACACACTATTTTAGTGACATTGGTAGGACAAGAAATTTTGCGAGGCAAGCACATCCGTGAGGGTGGTGTTTGCTGCGAATATTGGCTGCATTTCCACATTGCTTTGCTGTGCCACGATATCGGATACGTCAAGGGCGTTTGCCAGCAAGATAGAACAGATATGGGACTTTATGCGACGGGCATAGGCGACTTTAAATTAACACTACCTCGGGGGGCGACGGATGCGAGTTTGACCCCTTATCATGTCGATCGCGCAAAAATGTTTATTGAAGAGCGTTTTGGAGGTCACAGACTGATTGATGCCGAGGAAGTTAAGCGGAATATTGAGTTAACTCGTTTCCCGGTTCCAGCAGGGGAAGATCATCAAAATACTGCGAATTATCCGGGTTTGCTGCGGGCGGCGGATTTAATCGGTCAGTTGAGCGATCCGCGATATTTGCAAAAGGTTGCTGCGCTGTTTTACGAGTTTGAGGAGACTGGTCAAAATCAGGTGTTGGGATATCGCAATCCGGGGGATTTGCGGGACGGGTATCCTAAGTTTTATTGGAATGTGGTGTATAGGTATGTCAAAGATGCGATCGGCTATTTGGAACTGACGCAGCAGGGGAAACAAATTGTCGCTAATCTTAATGCAAATGTGTTTCGGGTGGAGCATTCTGAAGTGGAAGTTGAGGAAGTGGCTGTAGTTCGTTGATTCCCGATAGTTGCGAGAAAGCAATCTCAATAAAAATGTATAATTCGCGATCGAATTCAGCAATCCTGTTGATATTGCAGCGCCAAATTTGCGATGAGTTCGACCATTGCGCGAACCCTCGGCATTTCCGCGAGAATTTCCGCGAGAATTTCGCTCCATTACCACTGTCCGTTAGGATTGAGTTCGATCAAATAAACCGTGTCGTCCTCGTCGCAAATGATGTCGAACGCACCAAAATTTAAACCAAATTCGTCAAGCATTTGATGGAGTTTGTTGAAAAAGTCGATCGGCATTTAAATCGAATATAGAGGCGGGATCTTCGGCCCACCCCACAAAAATCTCAAAAAAGAAGATATCCAAAATTTGCGGAAGGGATAAAAAAAGGGGGAAAAGTCCGTAAAGCGCAGCTATCGGCCAGGAAATTGCACAACTACCATCAAACTTTGAGGACTGAAGTCCTCAATACAAACCTATAGACGACTCCACCATCTGTCTTTAGACAGATTTTATTCAACCAGTAAATTCCGTATGATGCAGTAAAAGTTAGTCAGATGAGAAGGCTATCTCCGACTCTAGCTCCGAATAACTGACCAATCTTACTAAATCAAAAAATATTTCTCATGACACCAGTCACTCCCACTCAAACTTCCTCTCAATACGAAACTACCAAACCCGAAGAAAAAATTGAGTCTCTGGTAGCAGAAGTTCAACCAGAAAGCGAACTCGATTTAGAATTCCTCTACACCAGAGACATTGAATTTCGCCAAGAAACAATTTATTTCATTGTAGTCGATCGCTTTCATGACGGCGATCCAGAAAATAACGAAGGCCCAAATCCCGAACTGTACGATCCCGAAGGTAAAGACTGGGGAAAATATTGGGGCGGCGATTTGCAGGGAATTATCGACAAACTCGATTACTTAAAAGACATGGGTGTTACCGCACTGTGGTTGACTCCTTTATTTGAGCAAGTAGAAGCATTATTTATCGAACAAGCGGCGATTCACGGCTACTGGATTAAAGATTTTAAACGCCTTAATCCCCGGTTTATTGGTAAAGATGAAAATCCATCTCTCAACCAAACTCAAGAAAATCAGGATACCCTATTTGATAAGTTAATTGCTGAATTGCACAAGCGCAAAATGAAGTTTATACTGGATATTGTCTGCAACCACAGCAACCCAGATTTTAGCGGAAAAAAAGGCGAACTTTACGACGATGGTGTAAAAATAGCTGATTTTAATAATGATAAAAATAACTGGTATCACCACTACGGCGAAGTCAAAAATTGGGAAGATGAATGGCAAGTACAAAACTGCGAACTTTCCGGTTTAGCTACTTTTAATGAAAACAATCCCGAATACCGCAACTATATCAAATCAGCAATCAAACAATGGATAGATCGGGGTGTTGATGCTCTGCGAGTCGATACTGTTAAGCATATGCCCATCTGGTTTTGGCAGGAATTTAACGCTGATATTACAACGCACAGACCGGATGTTTTCATCTTTGGCGAGTGGATTTATAGCGATCCGAGAAACGATTTATCTATCGAATTTGCTAACGAGTCGGGAATGAGTATTTTAGATTTCGGTTTGTGCGTGGCAATTCGGGAGGCGCTGGCCCAGGGTGCTGAAAGTGGATTTCATTTAATCCAAGATGTGCTCGATTTAGATAGCCGCTACTACGGGGCTACTGAGTTGATTACTTTTATTGACAACCACGATATGCCCCGGTTTCAATCGCTGAATCCCGATCCAGAAATGCTGAAGTTGGCTGTTAATTTAATTATGACAACTCGCGGGATTCCCTGCATTTATTACGGTACAGAACAGTACCTGCACGACGATACAAATGGTGGCAACGATCCTTACAACCGCCCGATGATGGACAAGTGGGATACTGATTCGCCGATTTACCGAGACATGAGGTTGCTGTCAGGATTGCGGCGGTTGAATCCTGCTATTTCGATGGGCAGTCAGTGGCAAAAATATTTAACTCCTGATGTCTATTGTTACGTGCGGCGCTATCGGGATTCATTAGTATTTGTAGCGATGAATCGAGGTGATTCTGTCACCCTCGAATCTGTTGATACTGAATTGCCTGATGGAGAACATACGGATGTTTTGTCGCGCCGCAAGTTTGAAGTGAAAGATGGGATGTTGCAGGATTTAGAGTTGGGTGCGCGGGAAGTAATTATTTTCAGTCATGTGGGAGAGCGGATAAAGGCAAAAACCATTGTGCGGGCGCAGCTTAACAGCGTTGAAACTCAGCCTGGGGAAAAGGTGGCGGTGATAGGAGATTGTCCTGAATTGGGGAATTGGGATATTAGCAAAGCTTACCCGCTGGAATACATTAATACTAATACTTGGTTTGGGGAGATTCCGTTTGATGAAAGTGCGGGGAAGTTGATTACTTACAAGTATATTTTGCTGCGGGAAGGAGAGTCGCCGCTGCGAGAAAATCTGGTTTGTCGCCGCTGGGTTTTGGCTAGCGAGGGCACTGTGAAATGGCGGGACAAGTGGGTTAGCGGACGGGAATCTTAACTGTTGACTGTTGACTGTTGACAGTCAACAATCATGTTTGAGTGTAACCGGAATTGATATGACTCAATAGAAATCACTTTAACCGACGTTGTGTAGGGTGCACCGAAGAGCACCTTACAGTTTGATTAGAACGATCGCAATTTCTCGACTAAAACATCGACATAATGTTCGCTGTTGTGGTGGTTGACAGCCATTTCGTAGCCGCGCTGCGCTTGAGCTTCTGCTTCTTGAGGATTTTTTAGCAACTGGACGATCGCTTCTTGCAAACCCTTAGCATCCTTCGGATTGACTGCCTTCACAATGCCTGGTAGCGCTAGATAATCCACCAGTCCATGAGTGCGGGTAATGACTACTGGTCGCCGACAGGCCATAGCCTCAAGCATAGACGTAAGTCCAGCGCAAAACTGATTGTCTACAAGACTTACTGCAACTACGTCTGCATCGCGGTAGAGTTGCACCAAATCCGGCCATTCGTAAAATCGGTTGGACATATTTTCCGGCATAGTTTCCGGGAAGGCCTTCGCCACTGCCACTGCATCTTTTGAGAAACTACTAATTTTTACGTCAACGTCTAAATTCTTGGTTGCCTCGGCGAGAATTTTGTAGTCCCGCTTTTCTAATCCGGTACTGACAATAGTCTGACGGCGCTTTTGCGGTGAGGTAGAACCGGGTGTAAAAAACTTTATATCCGTCTGTTCCGGGAGCATACAGACGCGAGTTTCAGGTAGTCCCACGTACTCACACAGAAAATTATACTGAAGACGGGCATTAGTTATGCACAGGTCAATCCGGTTGGCTAAGCCAAACAACTTCAATGCCACACGCCCGCGAGGCCGATCGATATTGTGGAAATATACAACAATTTTGGGGCGATCTGGTTTAGCGCCGCACAGCACCGCCACTGGAATGCCAATGTCCTCGCCCGTACAATATATGACGTCGCCGCTGCTGACTTGCTCCGACAATTTGCGCGCGGCTGCCCAATGTTCGGGTTTAGAAGAAATTTTCGATCGCAGTTTGTCGAGGGAGGATATCGCTTCGCCGTCGGGAGCGTGGACTGTGGCATTTAAGCGGTCTCTCAGAGCCCGCAGGACGTGTCTGGGGCATTTTCCGAGTTGGGCATCGCGGTCAATGCCATCGAGGTCTATTTTGCGACCTAACGCTAAATGGTATTTCAAAATATTCTCCTTATAATGCTGGTGCTGGCACGAATTAACTTAACCTCAGAAGATTCTATCCTAGGAGATTGCGAGGAGAATCCTGTCTGGGGCTGGTACAGCAACTGCCCGATCGACCTCGCAAACGGGGTTGCAAGGACACCCGCGATCAAATCCTGTACGAGTCAAAAACAGTGACAAGCGAATTTCAAAGGTGGTACCCGCCACGTACTCGATCCGTGGAATCAATCCGTCGAATCAATCGGGAGCATCTAAAATCTCAAATCCTCAAGCTCCCGAATTTATCCGTGGAATCAATCCAAAATCTAAAATCTAAAATCTCAAATCGAATGACAGAGGTCGATCGATCGATTCAAATGAACTAAGATTTTATCCTGAAAGTTAGCTAAAACATTTATTTTAAACCTCATGTATATTTCTCCAGAACAAGACCAAAAAATTCGCTACACCATGCGCCAGTGCGGTCAGGAAGCTTACAAGCTGGCGGCGCAACCTTTTGAAGTTTGCCAGAAAGGCCCGGACGACTACGTGACGAGTATCGATCGCTACTTAGACGGACAATTATCGGCAGCATTTAACGCTTTGTTTCCTGAAGACGGCACGATCGCAGAGGAAAACATCGCCTCCAGAGCAGCTTACTCGGCCAATTACCAGCGGCTGTGGTGTATCGATCCGATCGACGGGACGGAGGGATTTATTCAGGGAAAACAGCACTACGCCGTGATGGTGGGACTGCTGGTTGAGGCCGAACCAGTGGCCGGTTGGATCTATGCCCCGGCTTTTGACAAAATGTATTTTGGGGGCAAAGATTGGGGATTGTTCCAAAGTGTCGGAGTCGAAGCGCCGCAGCCGATCGCCCCGTGCAAGCCGGAGGCTCCGACACCAGAAAACTGTAAAATTATTCTCGGAGACAAAGACCAAAAAAACTACGGCGGGGCGATCGCCCAAAGCATCCCCGGTGCCGAATTTTACTCGCTCGGCAGTTTTGGCTTAAAAGTGATGGAAGTCATACAAGGTCGAGCCGGTTTGTACCTGTATTTCAACGGCAGAGTTAAAGTGTGGGATACCGCCGGCCCCCTGGCTTTAGCAAAAGCCGCCGGATTGGTTTGTTGCGACTTGCAAGGTCAACCGCTGAGGTGGACTAAAGACGCGATCGATCCGGAGTCCCTGGCTCACACACAGTCGATCGCGATCGGCTGGCCCGACTACATAGAATCTCTGTTGGGCAAAGTTCAAAAGGCACTGACACTTTTGTAAACCTGTTTAAAATTAAAGAATCTGCCAATTTTAAGTGAAGCGGGCCTCTGTACCCTTATCATCAATTAGATAAGCTGCCAGAAGCAAGTTTCACTGTGTCTGAGATGTCGGTCTCGTTCACTTTGTGCCAATCTTATCGTAGCAGCAACAAATTGTTGGTTTTCTCTAACAGCGATCGTTCCCTAGCTGTTCGCTGTGGCTCAATCATATTTCCCACCTCCCGCGAGTTTGCATGAAGACAGAAGCTTTCAGTGAGCTGTTCCCCCTATTTAAGGGTGCTAACCCAGAAACCTTGGGAGGGCTGCTATCCAATGCCGTCAAACATGAGTATCCCCCAGGCCGAGCTGTAGTCATGGAGGATTCTTGGGGCAACGCTATTTACTTTGTCGTGTCCGGCTGGGTAAAAGTCCGGCGACTCTCAAACGATCGAGCTGTATCGATGGCTATTTTAGGACGGGGTGCTTTCTTCGGCGAAATGGCGATTCTTGACGAATCTCCGCGATCGAATGACGTACTTGCTCTATCGCCCGTGCGGCTGATCAGCGTCACGGCCCAGCGATTTATCCAAACCCTGTTTAAAGATCCGCAACTGCACCACCGGATGCTGCAATTGATGGTGCGGCGGCTCCGCCAAACCAATCTGCGCTCTCAACTCCGCAACCGCCAACCAGCGGTTAAACTAGCAAATACTATAGTCGAGCTGGCAGAAAACTACGGTCAAAAAACTGCTGAAGGCAAAGATATCTTTAACATCCCCTATCAAGACTTAGCTGATGTGACAGATATCACCTTAGATGAAACCAGCAAAATTATGGAAAAACTCGATAGTAAAGGCTGGCTCAAAGTCGATCCAGAGCGCCAAACTATCCATTTGATCAACCTCAAGCACTTGATTAATTTGGCAAGTCAATGACTGATGTTACTTCTTTGGATATCTCCTCCGCTGCCGGCAACTCGATCGCGCAGCGAACAGCACCGACAATTCAATATTGGGTGGCGATGCCCAATCCCGAATCCCACCTGTTTGAAGTGACTTTGCGCGTGCAAGGTTGGTCGCAGCCGGTGCTGGATTTAAAAATGCCTGTCTGGACTCCCGGTTCTTACTTGATTCGAGAGTACGCCCGCCACCTGCAAGATTTTCGAGCGCGATCCTCTTCGGAATCTTCGCTAACGGGCGATTCCCTGCGGGATAGCTCTGCTTCACGAAATTTACCTTGGCGCAAGCAAAGCAAAAATCATTGGCAAATCGAGACAAATTCAGTTTCAGATGTCACGGTTTGCTACCGGATTTTTGCCAACGAACTGACAGTGCGAACCAATCATTTAGACTCGACTCACGGTTATTTCAATCCAGCAGCTTTGTGCTTTTTCTTGCCCGGTTTTGAGCGCAACTCCTACATCGTGACCGCTGTACCGCCGCAGCCCCAATGGCGCACAGTGACTACTTTGCCTCCTGTTTCCGGGCAGGATATGACTTTTGCTGCTGCCGATTTTGATACCCTGGCCGACAGTCCTTTTGAGATTGGCTGTCACGAAGCTTACGATTTTGAAGTGATGGGAAAAACCCACCAGCTAGTGGTTTGGGGGAAAGGCAATTTAGAATTGGATCGGGCGATTAAAGATATTAAAAAAGTCATTGAAGTTGAGGCCGAAATGTTTGGCGGTTTGCCTTACGAACGGTATGTGTTTTTGCTGCATTTGTCCGGCTCCGGTTTTGGTGGCTTGGAACACAAGGAAAGCTGCACTCTCAACTATCCGCGTTTTGGTTTTCGGGCTAAGGAAAAGTACGAACGCTTTATTCAATTGGTGGCTCACGAGTTTTTTCACCTCTGGAATGTCAAGCGAATTAGACCGAAAGCTCTCGAAGTATTTGACTATGAACAAGAAAATTATACTCCTTCTTTATGGTTTTCTGAAGGCACGACCAGTTATTACGATTTGGTGATTCCTTTTCGTTCTGGTCTCTACAATGTGAAAGGTTTTTTCCAAAATTTATCGAAGGAAATTACTCGCTTGGAGACGACTCCGGGGCGGAAGGTGCAGCCGGCAAGCGAATCGAGCTGGGATGCTTGGATTAAACTTTATCGCAGAGATGCTAATAGCGACAATTCGCAGATTTCCTATTATTTGAAAGGGGAACTTGTTTCGTTTTTGCTTGATTTGTTGATTCGAGCCAAACACGGTAACGCCCGATCGCTCGATGATGTGATGCGTTTGATGTGGCAGCAGTTTGGTAAGGGTGGTTCTGCTGAAAATGAAGATTTTGACCTGAAGCCGCCAACAGAGGCCGAGCCGGGGCAGATAACATCAAACGGACAGTTAAATTATGATGCGCGACCGACAGAAATCGGCTTTACTCCCGAACAGTTGCAAAGGGCGATCGAGTCCGTCGCCGATCTGGATTTGAACGACTTTTTTGCGCGGTATGTAGACGGCACAGAAGAACTGCCTTACAACAAATATCTCGAACCTTTCGGGCTGCAAATTTCGGTAGATGAAACCAACCAAATTCCTCGCACCGGTTGGACGCTGGGATCGGAAAACGGGCGGGAAATGATTAAATTTGTCGAAGCAGAATCTCCGGCGCAGTTGGCCGGAATTGACGCTGGGGACGAGTTGCTGGCGATCGCGGGTTTTCGGGTAGCAAACGCAGAACAAGCGGGCGAAAGGCTAAAAGATTACCAGCCTGGTGACACCTTAGAGGTGACAGTGTTTCACCAAGACGAACTGCGGACTTGTTCTGTTACTCTCGCCCGGCCGCGCCCCGGTCGTTACTCGATCGTACCGGTGGAAAAGCCCACTGCTATTCAGAAACAAAACTTTACTGGATGGCTGGGAGTTCCTCTATCAAAATTGTGACATCATAGTTAGTAGTCAGTTGTTATTTGGCAGTTGGCAGTTAGCAGTTGGCAGTTGGCAGTTGGGCGTTGCCATTAGCTAATAACAAATAACAAATAACAAATAAAAACTAACAAATAACAACTAACAACTAACAACTAATAACAAATTACCAATTTAAATTATGCAAACCCCACAACCTCCATCAATTACGCCCCGCCAAATGAACCTGCTGAGAATAGTTGCTTCAATGGCCTGGGCTGACGGCGAACTCGCCACAGCAGAAGTTAATTTAATGCTCGATCGCTTTTGCAGTTTGTTTGCCCCAGATACCGACGGACAACAAATGCAACAAGAACTGCGGGATTACATCATGCAAAATATTCCCCTTGACGAGTTGATTTGCCAACTAGAAACTCAAGATGAAAGGGAATTAGTCTTGCAACTCGGCTATGAAGTGATTTCCTCTAGTTCTCGCACTCCCGACGAACCAAAAATTAACGCAGAAGAAGCCGCAGCTTATCAAAAATTACTGCAGTTGCTGAATCTTCCAGAGGATGCGGTGAAGCGTATTGAAGCTGAAGCATCAGCGGCAGATAATTCCGAGGGAATTGTAGAGAAGATGGCTCAGAAATTAGAAGATTTCATCAAAGGCTAGATCGACGAAACCATCGGCGGTTGAAACCGCGCCAGCAGTCAAAATTGCGTGCACTTGCCTGCAGGTTCGCAAAAATAATGGAATTTCAACCGTCCAGTCTTTTTCAACCCGCTATCGCAGGATTTTGTTTGTATAAACCTGGTTTAAATAGGTAGTCTTTTAATCTTTTTATCTCGGTAATTTGTCTCTGTTTTTTGTATTCAGCATGGTGAACTCTAGAATTAGAAACCAATATACTGACAGGAATCAAAAATTATGCTGCCAGCTTTAAGGATTTCTGACTATGACTTGCAAGAACTCATCCATCAAGGAACTAACACGGTTATTTATCGGGCGGTGTCGCTGAAAAACCGACAGCCTGCCATCCTCAAAGTTTTAAATACAGAATATCCTACCCTAGAACAAATAACTCGCTTAAAACACGAATATCAGATCGCCGTAAATCTCGATTGCCAGTATACCGTCAAAGTCGATCGCCTAGAAACTCACCCGAATTGCTTGGTATTAGTCTTAGAAGATTTTGGCGGCATCTCCCTCGAACAGTGGATAGCAAGGGCCCAGAATGCAGCCAGCAGCACAAATGTTACCGCAGCAGCAACCGCACTTTACCAATTGCCGATCGCCCAATTCTTAAACATCGCCATCCAATTAGCAAAAGCTTTAGTATTCCTGCATCAAAATCACATTATTCATAAAGACATCAAGCCAGCTAATATTATTATAAACTCCGCAACAATGCAAGTAAAAATTGCAGATTTTAGCATTGCTTCGCGGTTAAACAAAGAAACGCCAAACTTAACAAATCCCGATCGCCTAGAAGGAACCGTCGCCTATATGTCGCCGGAACAAACCGGGCGGATGAATCGCGCTGTAGACTACCGCAGCGACTTCTACTCTCTAGGTGTCACCTTTTACGAATTGCTGACAGGAAAATTGCCATTTGACAGCAAAGATCCGCTGGAATTAGTCCACTGTCACATTGCCAAACAACCAATTCCCCTTCAACAATTAAATCCGCAAATTCCCCCAGTTTTGACCCAAATTGCGGAAAAACTGATGGCAAAAAATGCCGAAGACAGGTATCAAACAGCAACCGGATTGTTAGCAGATTTAGAACGCTGCCAAAATCAAGTCGAGGATTCAGGGAAAATTTCTAATTTTATTCCCGGACAACTAGATGCCATGAGTCAGTTGTTAATTCCGCAAAAACTTTACGGGCGAGAAAAACAAATAGCACAATTATTGCAAGCCTTCGATCGCGCCAGCAAAGGCAGCGGTGAAATTGTCTTGGTAGGTGGCTATTCCGGGATTGGCAAATCAGCATTAGTCCACGAAATTCTGCGTAATTTAACCAGGCAGCGCGGATACTTGGTTTCGGGCAAATTTGACCAATTCAAGCGCAATGTTCCCTATGCTTGTTTCAATCAAGCCCTGCGGAATTTGGTGCAGCAGATTTTGACTGAAAGCCAAGCTCAAATTGAGTTGTGGCGAGAAAAATTGCTGCGAGTTTTGGATGCGAATGCTCGAATTGCGATCGAAGCCATCCCCGAATTAAAGTTAATTTTAGGCCCGCAACCAGACGTAGCAGAACTCGGGGCGATCGAATCTCAAAACCGCTTCAACCGAGTGATGCAGCAGTTACTTCAAGCAATTGCCACCGCCGAACATCCCTTAGTAATGTTTCTCGACGACTGCCAGTGGATAGATGCTGCAACAGTCAATTTATATCAACAAAATGGCCTCGCAAAAATTCCTTACTTGCTAGTAATTGTGGCTTATCGGGATAACGAAGTCGGTTCGACGCATCCATTTATGCTAGCAAATGAGGCAATTCGAGCCGCTGGCATTCCGATAACAGCTATTACTTTAGAACCGCTAACAATTGACAGCGCCATTCAACTAATTGCTGAAACTTTGAGATGTGCTGCTGAAACAGCGAGTCCGCTGGCGAATTTTCTCGTGCAAAAAACTGACGGAAATCCATTTTTTCTCAAACAATTGGTGAAATATTTGCATCAAAAAGGCTGGTTGAGATTTGACCAGCAGGCTGCCCAGTGGCAGTGGGACATTAAATATATTGAAGGGCAGGATATCTCGGAAAACGTTGTTGATTTGATGGTGAATAAAATTAAAACTTTGTCAACTGCAACCCAGCGAATTTTGCAATTAGCGGCTTGTACAGACAATCAGTTTAGTTTGGATGTGCTGTCGGTGGCTAGCGGACAATCTTGGACTCAAACAGCGCAGGATTTGTGGGAAGCGTTGCAGGTGGGCTTGATTTTACCTGTAGGTAATAGCTATCGGATTCCGCAAGTATTTGAGCCGGAAGAGTTGGAAAAGTTGGGGATAGCGGCTGGAGATGTGTGCTACAAATTTATGCACGATCGCGTTCAACAAGCTGCTTATGCTATGATTCCTGACGCACAGAAAGAACCTGTTCATTTGGCGATCGGGCGTTTGTTGTTGCACAGAAGTACCGCAGCCCAACGGCAAGAACGAATTTTTGATATTGTCAATCATTTGAATTTTGCTGGCGGGTTGATTTGCGAGTTGAGCGAAAAGTATGAATTAGCTGAGTTAAATTGGCAGGCTGGCAAAACTGCGAAAGCTGCTTCTGCGTTTGAAACGGCGCTGAGTTTTTTCCAGTCGGGCTGCAACTGTTTGCCGGCACAAAGCTGGGAAGATAATTATGCGTTAACTTGGGCGCTGTATTTTGAATTGGGCGAAGCTGAATATTTGAATGGGAAAAATGACGAAGCTTTGGCAATTCTAGACTTTATTTTGCCTCATACTCAGACATTGTTAGAACGGTGTCGGATTAATGAGTTGAAAATGACTTGTCTGCGGATGAAAAATGATTTGCCTGCGGCTTATCAGTTAGGTATCGAAACGCTACAATTGTTGGGAATTGAGTTTGAAGCTGACCCGGATGATGGGTATTTGCTGCGGGAGTTGGCAAAGACAAAGGAGATGATTGGGGGTTCGATCGCCAATTTAGCCGATTTACCAACACTCACCGATCCCCTGCAACTCGCCGCCCACCGGATTTTGAAAGAACTTTACCCCATTGCTTACTTTACCAGTCCCAACGCTCAATTTTTGTGCGCGATCGAGTTGGTGCAGGCGACAATCGAACACGGAAATTGCCGGATTTCCGCCTTTGGCTACATTGTGTATGCCTTTACTTTGATTGTTAAATATGGCGAAATTGAGGCTGGTTTGGCAGCAGGAGAACTGGGTTTAACTCTCTACGAACGCTGGGATGCTAAAGAGTTAAGTGCTTATATTTTCTTGCTGTGGGGGGCTTGTTTGCACTACATCAAACATATTGATGAGTCCAAGGTTTTTGTCCTCAAAGCTTTTAATAGCGGTTTAGAGACAGGTGCTTATCAGTGGTCGGGATATGCTGCGATTAATTGTCTTTGGTTCAGCTTTTACGGCAATGAATCGCTGCAAAAAACCACCGCAGTTATTGAGGAATTTTTACCGATTTTGCAAAAAATTGACCGCAATATGCTAGCATTTTTTATGCTCAATAAATCGGCAATTGCTCGGCTTACTCGTGCTGCCGAGAGTGTAGAAAACCCCCTAACTTTCATCGACGAAGAGTCGCTATTAGAATTTGCTGAAGCCTCGGCAGATTTGATGACTTCTTTTATGGTTTATCTCTACAGACTAACCGTGGCGAATTGGTTTGGCGAGGTCGATCGAGCATTAGAATATGCCAATATGGGTGTTAAATTTTTGGCAGGTGCTGCGGGCGTTTTTCTGAGTCCGGTTTTTTGCTTCCACCGGGCTATAGCCCTTGCTGCTGCTTGTACAAATGCCAGCGAGGGCGATCGCCAACTATACCTAGAACAGCTTAACATTTGCCTGGAAGAACTTCTAGAGTTTGCGAAAAACTGCCCTGCAAATTACCAGCACAAATATTTAGCCATCCGGGCGGAAGCGGGGCGGTTGTCGGGACAAAAGTATGAGGCGGCAGAATGCTACGATAGTGCGATCGCCCTCGCAATAGAAAACGGCTTCATTCAAGATGCCGCACTCGTTAATGAATTAGCTGCCCGATTTTATTTATCCCAAAATCGGCTGATTTTCGTCAAAAATTATCTCAGCAATGCCAGAGTTTGCTACATCCAGTGGGGCGCAACAGCGAAAGTCCGCCAACTCGAACAATACTATGGGAATTTATTTCCTGAAACTGTCGAGTCGCGGATCGGTGCAACTGTAACTACGAGTACATCTAGTCATGCTAATCTCTTGGATTTAGCAACGGTAATCAAATCCTCTGGGGCAATTTATAGTGAAATTGTTTTAGAAAAGTTGTTAAAAAAACTGCTGCAAATCATCTTAGAAAATGCTGGCGCACAGAAAGGCTGTATTATTTTAGAAAGAGACGGGCAACTGTTTGTTGAAGTCTCGGATACTAACCTGCATGACTCAGCAACCTTTCAGGAGTCAATGCTGCTTGAAAACAGTTCAGATGTTCCTATTTCTCTAGTCAAGTATGTTGGGATAACTCAGCAACCACTGGTATTGAGCGATGCAAGTCAAGAAACAATTTACCAAGCGGATAGTTACATTCAAAATTGCCAACCAAAATCGATTTTATGCGCGCCTATTTTGTATCAAACCAAGTTGATTGGCGTTGTGTATTTAGAGAATAATCTGGCAACAGGAGCATTTACGCGCGATCGCCTGGAACTGTTGCAGTTATTAACGTCACAAGCGGCGATCGCCATTGAAAACGCCCGCATCTACGCCAGGGAACAACACAAATCCCGCGAGTTGGCTGAATCTCTCGAAAGCCTGCAACAGTCCCAAGTCGAACTTATCCAAAAAGAACAGGAGTACCGCAGCATATTTGAGGCAGTAGTAGACGGACTTTCGCTGATAGATTTGCAGACTGGTAAAGTCATTGCAGCTAACCCCGCACTCAGTCAAATATTTGGCTATTCTGAGCAAGAGTTTTTGCAGTTAAATCCGCCAGATTATATTCTTCCAGAGTATGTGAATTCATTCGTCGAATTCCAACAAACTGTCAGCCGAGGCGAAGAATTTACCTGTCAAGCTATCATACGGAGAAAAGACGGTACGCTGTGCGATATTGAGCTAAAAGGAAACTTTTTAGAATACGGTGGCAAACCCCACGGCTTGGCGATTAATCGGGATATTAGCGATCGCAAGCGCGCCGAAAAAGCTCTGCAAACATCGGAAGATCAATTGAGACAAAAAGCTGAAGATTTAGAAGCAACACTCGTTCAATTGCAACAAGCTCAAGCACAATTAATTCAAACAGAAAAAATCTCGCAACTCGGACAACTCGTGGCTGGAGTGGCGCACGAAGTGAACAATCCCGTCAGCTTTATTTCTGGCAATTTGCATCATGCCAAAGAATATGTTAGCGATTTAATAAATTTACTCCAAATTTATCAAGACAACTTTCCCGAGCCAGGGCCACAAGTTTTAGATGAAATAGAAGCGATTGAATTAGAATATTTAGTAGAAGATTTGCCGAAGATGATTGACTCGATGAGATTGGGAACGGATCGTATTGGCGATATCATGCAATCTTTGCGAAATTATTCGCGTAGCGATGGGATTGAGAAAAAACCGGCCAATCTTCATGAAGGAATTGATACCACATTAATGATTTTAGCACATCGGTTGAAAGCATCTGGCGATCGCCCTGCCATTAAAATCATCAAAAATTACGGGGAATTGCCTCAAATAGAATGCTATCCGGGGCAACTAAATCAGGTATTTATGAATTTGCTAGCCAACGCGATCGATGCTCTGGAAGAATCTAATGTTGGTAAAACCTACAAAGAGATTGAGAGCAACCCGAATACGATTACAATTTCGACCTCTGTTGCCAACTTGAGCGAAAAACAGATCAATTCTACCGTCAACATTCGGATAGCTGACAATGGAATTGGAATGCCAGAAAATATCAAAGAAAAATTGTTTACGCCATTCTTTACAACGAAAGCAGAAGGCAAAGGAACCGGATTTGGACTACCAATTTCTCACGATATAGTCACCCAAAAACACGGCGGAACGTTAGAATGTTGTTCACTACCGGGAATGGGAACAGAATTTGCGATCGCCCTTCCGGTGCACAGCATTCCTATCAAGGAGAATTAGCGACTTAGGAAAAGCCAAGTGCTCCCGGTGTGCGATACGAATTTATGGCAGCGAGTAGGACGATCGCCCTTAAAATTCTCGTAATGTAGGAATTAAATACTGTGTCAATGTAAAGGCATCTACTCCTAATTCTGTCCGTTCTTTGGCTGCCATGATTGCGGCTTGAGCGTGCCACCAAACTGCTGTTGCTGCCACTGCTTGAGCTGGGGATTTGCGGGCGATCCTCTTCGAGGGCTTCGCTAACGCACCTGCTAACAGTCCCCCTAACAAGCCCGTGAGAACGTCGCCGCTGCCCCCTCTAGCTAAGGCTGGGGTGCTTTCGGGATTGAGGTAGGTGATGGTACGTGAAGCGTAGCTATCCCGCAGGGAATCGCCCTCATCCTTCCAACTTATGCAAACCTTGGCTCCTTTGAACAACACGACTGCACCGCAAAGCTTAGCTGCTGCTTGACTTGCGGCAATTCGATCGTCCCCTGCGGAGGCTGCTAGATCGGGAAATAAACGCTTGAATTCGCCCGGGTGAGGCGTGATAATTGTCAGTGCTGAGCGTTCCGACAAAATCGGGATTGTGCCGAGTTGAGCGAGGATATTTAAACCGTCGGCATCTAAAACCAGAGGTCGATCGCTATCCAGTAGAGATTCTACAGCGATCGCGGCTTCCAATGTCAGACCGGGCCCAGCGGCGATCGCATCGTAACTGCTCAAATCTATTGCTACCGGCAACTCGCTAATTGCACCGCTTGAAGTTTCAGGACATCCGATAACTAAAGCCTCTGGCAAATGACTGCTCAACATCGGTTTAATCGACTCAGGAACAGCAATTGACAGCATTCCGACACCGCTTGCTCTTGCTCCCAACGCTGACAAAATTGCGGCTCCGGTGTAGCGGCGGGAACCTGCAATAATTAGCAAGTGACCGTTGGTGTATTTGTACGAAATTGGCGATCGGGGCAAGGGCAAATGCTCGATCGCCAATGTTTTGGCAATGCGTTGGATTGCTGGCGAATCACCCAATATTGCTGCAATATCTTCGACGGGAATATCAAAATCAATTAATTCACAACTGCCGATATATTCTAACGCTTGGTCTTGCAGAAAAGCCATTTTCCACAATCCCAAACACAATGTATGTTTTGCCCTGATTGCAGTCCCCAAAACTGCTCCGGTATCTGTATGAATTCCCGATGGAATATCTATACTAAAAATGGGTATGTTTAAATTATTTATTTGCTCAATAGCTGCGGCTGTGAAATTAGTAATTTCTCGTTCCAATCCAAACCCAAATAAACCATCAATTAGTAAATCGCAGTTGTTCAGCGATTCAACTTTGTCAACAAAGGGAATTTTTAAATAACGGGCATAATCAGCATGACTTTTTGTGAGTTCTTTAAGCTTAGAAAACGGGCAGTAAATAACTACGGGAAATCCTTGAAAGTGCAATTCGCGAGCCACAACCAAAGCATCGCCGCCGTTATGTCCTGGCCCAACTAATACGCCTATCGCTGGGAAGGCCGAATTAACAATCTTTTTCCCTTCTTCCCTTTTCCTGCTATCCGTTAAATCCCGTACATTGCTTGTTACCGAACTTTCCTCTTCCTTCAAGAGCGCCTGAATGCGTTTAGCAATCAATCCGGCGACTTTTTCCATTAAAGCTGCTACTGGCATTCCAGCAGCAAATATTCTGGCTTCTATTTGCCGCATTTGGTCGGCGGTGACAACAAATTTTTGAATAGTCATAAGTAGAGGGAAGAGGGAAGAAGGAAGAAGGAAGAAGGAAGAAGAAAGTTCGGCAACGAGCAATGTACGGGATTTAACGGATGTAACGGATGTAACGGATGTAAGTTTGTCGGAAGAAGGAAGAAGGAAGAGGGAAGAGGGAAGAAGGAAGAGGGAAGAAGGAAGAGATACGCAGTAAGCCTTTGAGCGATCGGTATTTTACGTTTAATTAGGTGGCTTTACTTATTAGTGCTAAAATTTCAGCTAACAGCAGCAGTACCATTTTGTAGTATACTTGTGGTATAATCGATTAGCTCGATCGCACAAAGTAACAGTAAAATAGCAAATTCTCTCCGAATCATGAACAAGATTGTTGTAGGCCTCTCCGGCGGGGTCGATAGTTCCGCAGCAGCCGCAATTTTACACCATCAGGGCTATGAAGTGGTGGGTTTAACGCTGTGGCTGATGAAAGGCAAAGGTCAGTGCTGCTCTGAGGGAATGGTCGATGCCGCTAAACTTTGCGAAGATTTGGGCGTTCCTCACCACATTGTGGACAGCCGCGAGGTCTTTCAAGCAAGTATTGTCGATTATTTGGTGGACGGTTACAGTGCAGGAGTGACGCCTTTGCCTTGTTCGCAGTGCAATAAAACTGTGAAGTTTGGGCCGATGCTCAAGTATGCTCGCGAAGAATTAGGAATTGAAAAGATTGCGACGGGACACTACGCTCGCATTACCTATGATACTGCTACGGGTCGCTATCAGTTGCTACGGGCGATCGACCCTGGCAAAGACCAGTCTTATTTCTTGTACGATTTAACACAAGATTTACTTGCCGGTACGGAGTTTCCCTTGGGGGAAATTACCAAGACAGAAACTCGCAGAATCGCGGCGGAATTTGGCTTGAGCACTGCCGACAAGCCGGAAAGTCAAGATTTGTGCTTGGTGGAAAGCAACGGTTCGATGCGGGCTTTTCTGGACAAGTACATCGCGCCGCATAGGGGTGACATTGTTGACAAGGCGGGCCGGGTACTCGGACAGCACGACGGCGTGCACCACTACACCATCGGCCAGCGGAAAGGCCTCGGCATTGCTGCGGCCCAAGCGCTGTACGTGATTGAACTCGATGCTGCTGGCAATCGGGTAATTGTGGGCGATCGCCAGTTGGCAGTAGAATCTGAATGCAATGTCCAGAAAGTAAATTGGGTTTCTGTAGCCGCACCGACTGCTCCGATTCGGGCTTCTGTACAGATTCGCTATCGATCGCAACCCGTCCCCGCTACAATTATTCCTGTAGAAACCTCCCAAGCCGACGAAAAAGCCTGCGGTACAAGAGTCAAAATAATTTTTGACGAACCGCAGTTGAGCATTACCCCCGGACAAGCCGCTGTTTGGTATGACGGAGACGTGCTGTTGGGCGGCGGCATCATCGAAAGAAATCAACTTCCCAAATAAGACAGCGGTTGAAACCGCCTCTGTACTTGGCTTACACCCGCGACTCGACTGAGCTTAGCCGAACGTTAGGCCAGCGGGTGGAAGAAGACTGGGAAATTGAAATTATCAGTCAACAGTCAACAGTCAACAGTTAACAGTCAACAGTTAACAGTTAACAGTTAACAGTCAACAGTCAACAGTCATGTATGAGTGCAACCGGAATTGATATTATTTCTTTTCCAAGCGCAACATATTTCCCCTAGTATTGGTGCGGTAAACCCAGGTTTTGCCGCCGTCAGAAACTACAACCCGCCAACCTTCCACAATCATTTGACCGCAAATTTCATCAGCCTTCGCCAGCCCCAAACAAGTATTCGGCCAACTTTGCAGTTTCGATTCAGTTACTTTCAACTTGTCAGCAGCAATTCCAGTTTGGCGCGACAAATCTTGGCGAACTGCTGCTGCTACAGTTGCCGGCAATTGGTTCGGAGGATTTGGGCGCGCGTTTTCTGCCAAATTGTCGGGAGAGGAAATTAAACTATTTAGTGCTAATCGGGAAGAGCTAATTTTTTGAGAAACCGCCGTTGACTGCTCTGGGCTTTCCCACCGGGGGAGGGAATCTTTGAGAGCGGCCGCGTTAGCCTCCGCGCTATGTACGAGCGGCGGATAAATTTCCCAAACCATAATTCCTGTCAGGACGACAGCCAATATCAAAGGATTCGGTTGCTTGTGCGTTCGGTTTTGATTTTTTTGAGAGTTATTTTTGGAGATTCGTTTGATCATGGGTCTTCTGCCTCACTTTACACGATGCGCGATCGAGAGCGATCGCTCAAAAGCAAATACAGTCCCGGACGCACCGGTAGTCAGAAATCGGGTTTTTTGGGTCTAGATGCGTCCATAACTGAAATGTTTATTTAGATACTGCTGTTGCTGCCGTTTATTGCTTTGTGCAGAACCAACTTGAGGGCCGGTGCGGCACAAGTATTTTATCCTCGCTGCCGATACTGATGTTTCAAGAAAATTGCACTACCGAGTTATTAATTAATTTTTACTTTTAATCTGCGGGTATCTAGAAAAATTTAGCCCTAAGTAAATATTCTGAAAAGAATCTGATGGTGGTCGAGAATCTCAGTACAAATAACTATCGATTGTCCCAAAACTACTAAAGGTGTTTTAGACTGTGGGAGACGAGCTGAGCCAGCGCTCTCAAACCGATGCAGCACAATCTGTTTCCGCAGAACGGGCAGGCATTACAACTTCAGCCAATTATTTTCATTGTAGCATTTTATTCTTAAAGTGCGATCGAAGCGTCGTTTTTAGATTGTAGATTTTATATTTTATATTTGAGATTGTAGATTTTATATTTTATATTTTAGATGAATTACCGGAGGTTTAAGCAAACAGTGCTAGACGCATCAATGCCACATAAACCGCGTTTTGATCGGGATTCAAGGTCTGGATGCAATATTTTTACCCGTCAAACGCGGTTTATCACCAAAGAGTGCGAAAGTGTTACAAAAGTCTAAGATTTTGAACTTTCCACAGTCCTGCGGCAGCCTGTATCCGTTGTTGGGCGGAGTCAAAAATACTTTAGTAGCGATCGCTACTTTTTTAGTAAGATATTGTTGAAATAAATCGATTATGAACAAAAAATCCCTCGCAATCCCTTTAATGAATCGGCTGAGCTATCCTCAAAAATTTACCTTAATATCTAAGGGACTTTTTCGTGACAATGGAAATTCAGACACAAGATTACCATACCTGCTACGATCCAGCAACGGCAACCGTGAGTTTTGTTGGCTCTCTCAGGCTGAGCAGGCTTGGGGAGTACGCGCCGATAGCACAGTTGCTCGGCGAGGTGCCAGACTCCGAACCGGCGAAAATTACCCTAAATTTGCAGCAGTTAGAATTTTTGAACAGTTCGGGCATAAATATGCTGTCGAAGTTTATAATCGAGCAGCGCAAAAAAGCTCTAGTGCAAATGGCAGCACAAGGCTCTCAACCCATAGCTTGGGAGGGTAAATCGTTGAAGAATTTGCCACGCCTGATGCCTGGTTTGCAGTTGGAATTAGTATAGACACATGGTTACTTTTATGATGCAGGCTGTTGAGCAATTTTCTGTTAGTAGAGGTGCAAATTCTCGGGTTATGCTGGAAGAACAACCATCTAGAGAACAGCTACTTTTAGAGATAGAAAGATTGCGCCAGCAAGTGGCAGACTTGAAGGAGGAAAAAGCAGATCTGAAAATCTTGCTGGAAACTACTGCTCAACATTCTGATACGGTTGAAACCCAGTTGCGCGATCGGGCATTGGAGGCGGTGCGGGAAGGCGAAATTAAGCTGGCTCAATTTCTGGAAGCGATTCCAATAGGCGTAGCCGTGCTCGATTCTGAAGGCAAACCTTACTACGTCAATCACGCCGGACAGCAGTTACTCGGTAAAGGAGTTTTGCCCTTAAATGCAGTTGATAAATTGTCAGATATTTATCAAATTTATATCGCGGGAACTGATACTATTTACCCTTTCGATAATTTGCCGATCGTTCGAGCTTTTAGGGGTGAAAGTTCGACTGCTGACGATATGGAAGTTCATCAACCAGACCGTAAAATTCCTATTGAAGGTTGGGGAACACCAATTTTTGACGAGGCTGGTAAAGTTGCTTTTGCGATCGCAATTTTTCAAGATATCACGAAACGCAAACAAGCTGAAACCGACCGTCACGAATTGATTAAAAAACTATTTGAAGTCAATCAAAATTTAGAAACATCTCTGGATGTTGAATCAGACTCAACCGATGCCTACGGGCGATTTGTGCCGCATCAATTTTTAAATTTATTGGGATATGAAAGTATTCTTGATGTTAATTTAGGCGACCAAGTGCAGGAGGAAATGTCGGTGTTATTTGGCGATATCCGCAACTTCACGACGCTTTCGGAAACTATGACACCGCAAGAAAATTTCAATTTTATCAATGCTTACCTCTCGCGGATGGAGCCGGCTATTACTAGCAATAATGGCTTTATAGATAAATACATCGGCGATGCAATTATGGCTTTATTTAGTGACTGTGCTGATGATGCTGTGAAAGCTGGTATTGCGATGCTACACACCCTGACTGATTACAACCAACACCGTCAAAGTGTCGGCTACATCCCAATTCAAATTGGCATTGGTATCAATTCGGGTTCTTTGATGCTGGGGACAGTCGGCGGCGCAAGCCGAATGGACACCACTGTGATTAGCGATGCTGTTAATTTGGCATCTCGGATTGAAGGATTGACTAAAGATTACGGCGTACCTCTGTTAATTTCTCAGCAGACTTTGGAACGGTTGCGAAATCCTGCTGATTATGCTATTCGGATTGTGGATAAAGTACAGGTTAAAGGAAAATCTCAATATGTTATAGTCTATGAGGTCTTTGATGCAGATCCTGCGGAAATTCTGGGGGCAAAGCTAGCAAATTTGCCTGTATATACTGAAGCGATGTTATTGTGCGATCGCAAGGAGTTCCGAGAAGCGGGAAAATTGTTTGAAGAGTGTTTGCGGACAAATCCGAGCGATCGGGTAGCTCGCATTTACCTCAAACGCTGTCGGGATTGGCGATCGCTCCTCAAGGGACTTTAGTTGTTGGTTATTGGTTGTTGGTTATTGGTTATTGGTTGTTGGTTGTTGGTTGTTGGTTATTGGTTGTTGGTTGTTGGTTAGTTGTTAGTTGTTATTGGTTAGTTGTTATTGGTTAGTTGTTATTGGTTATTTTAGCTGCTCGCAAAGTCGAAGGCTAGTCATTAGTCGTTGATTAACTTGTTCTCCGGCTCTGCGAAATAAACCCATATAGAACCCATTTGACATCTTTGAGTTTTTGGGTGGGGTGACGAGAAATATAGAGAGAAACTGGTTTCTGAGATTTATGCAAGGGGCGAGAAACCGGGTATTCTTGGATTTTTTGGTTGGGTGACCAGAAATATAGAGATCAACCCGGTTTCTGAGATTTACGCAGAATAGATATCAAATGGGTTCTATACAGAGGCTCTGCCTCGTTTGGAAAAAATTCAAAAATACGGTTCGTAGTGTGGACTTTAGTCCGCACGCGCGATCCAATCTTAACTTCTTTCCAGGCTATTCCTGGGAACGAGTAGTAAAACATCTACCAAGAAACCGGATTTCTAGTCTAAAAGTGCGTAAGTCCTGATAATATATTGAGTAATTTGGAGTATCAAGAAAATACGATGGCAATTAACAAGCGACAGCCGAGAATATCTATAAAACCTTCAGTGATTAAAGTTATAGCTCTGTTCTGTCTGTGCTGCTTGTTAACTGCAAGCTGTTCCCAGAGGGCCTCTCGATCGCCCAATTCGCCCCAAAACGATCGCGTTACGATCGGCACAACCTTGAAATTGCGGACGATCGACCCTGCAGACGCTTACGAAATTATATCAGGACAACTGCTACGCAACTTGGGCGACACTCTCTACACCTACAAGTCGGGAACTACTGAGTTAATCCCCAGCTTGGCCACCGCAATGCCAAAAATTAGCAACGACGGATTGACATATACAATTCCCCTGCGTCAAGGCGTGACTTTTCACGACGAAACACCGTTTAACGCCGCAGCAATGGAATTTTCGTTGCAGCGGTTTATCAAAAATGGTGGCCGTCCATCTTTCTTGCTGGGCGATGCAGTAGAATCGGTGAAAGCGACGGGCGAATACGAAATAACTTTTCAACTCAAAAAGCCTTTTGCTGCTTTTCCTTCCATGCTGACATTTGCCGGCCTTTGTCCCATTTCTCCGACAGCTTACGAGATTGGAGACGGTAAATTTAAACCCGATACGTTTGTGGGAACTGGACGCTACAAACTGGCGAAGTACGGCAGCGATTCTCTGAAGTTTGACGCATTTGATAAGTATTGGGGAGAAAAACCTGTCAATCAAGGAATTGATTTGTTGCTACTTTCTAGTTCGTCAAATTTGTTCAATACTTTTCGCACAGGTGCGATCGATGTGGCTTATTTGTCTCTGGATGCAGACCAAGTTCGCAGCTTAGACGAGGGGTCAAAAAAAGGGAAATGGCAGGAAATCGCGGGGGAAAGCAGTACAGTTAGTTATATGACGCTGAATACTAAGTCTAAACCGTTGGACAAGTTAGAAGTGAGACAGGCGATCGCCTCCGTGATGGATCGCCCCCTGATTAACGATCGCGTACTTCGGGGACAAGCCCAGCCACTGTACAGTCTGATTCCCACAACCTTCGACGTTAACAAGCCCGTGTTTAAAGAACTTTACGGCGACGCGAACACAGCCAAAGCCAAGGAATTGTTAACAAAAGCGGGATATTCGGCCGCCAATCCTTTTATTCTGCAAATTTGGTATCCTTCTGCTTCCACAAAGCGATCGTTAGTTGCGAGTACGATCGAGGCGCTAGCCAAGCTAAAAATGGACGGGATAATGCAGGTAGAAGTTAACAGCGTTGAATCTCCGACTTTGTTTCAAAATATAGAGAAGGGGATTTATCCTGCGGTTTTGGTGGATTGGTACGCCGATTTTTTTGACGCTGACAATTACATTCAGCCGTTTTTGGATTGTGACACGGGTTCGGTGGCCACCGGGTGCGAAAAGGGTGCGAGTCAGGGTCAGGGTTCGTTTTATTATAGCGATCGAGTAAATCAACTTATCGACAAGCAACGCAAAGAATTAAACCCCCAAACCCGGAAAGCTTTGTTTGGCGAAATTCAGGACATACTAGGTAGAGATGTACCTTTCATCCCTCTTTGGCAGGATAAGGACTATACTTTTGCTCAGAACAACATCAGCGGCGTCCGTTTAGAACCGACGCAATCCTTTCCCTTTTGGTTCCTGAAAAAGCAATAATTGTTTACAATGATTTTGAGGAATTGAAACGTCAATAATTTTATCATGTTGTGTGCATAATAGGGTGATGATTGTCACAGTTTATCGAAGAGACCGATCACCCAACCCTCTAGAAATATGTGGGATATTATTAAAAGAGAGATATCGCCGAGGGTGAGTATATGAAATTTGGAATTTTAACAACAACAGCGCTACTGATTGCAATGGGTTTTGCTTCTGGAGTCAAAGCAGAAAACGTATTGCAAGTCAAGCAACTATTAGAAACTAAAGAATGTACCAAGTGTGACTTGACAGGAGCGCAGCTTGCTGGTATGGATCTCAGCGGAGCCGACTTGAGCGGAGCGAATTTGAGCGGAGCTAATTTGAACGGTGCTAATCTCAATGAAGCAAAACTGAACGAAGCCAATCTGCAACAAGCTAAATTGCAAGGTGCGAGTTTAATTGCCGCTAGAATGCACGGAGTAAATTTGCAGGGCGCTGATTTAACCAAGGCTAATCTGAGTCTGGCGGGTTTAGTAATTGCCAGCTTGAAAAATACCAACCTCACCAACGCTAATTTAGTGGGCGCTAATTTAGAAGGTGCCGATTTGGCTGGCGCCAATATGAGAAATGCTCGCCAGTCTATAGCGAATTTAGCTAATGTCAGCCTCAGAGGCGGCAGTTTGTCGGGAATCGACGTACAGGGAGTTAACTTGCGGGATGCAAATTTGACCGGTGCTAATTTGACTGGTGCAAATTTGAACGGTTCGGACTTGACTGGTGCTAATTTAATGAATGCAAATATGGCAAATGTAGATTTGAAAAATGCTGCTTTACCGTAGGAATATCGCCAATTGCTAAATCAGATGCTCGTTTTTAACAAGCTTAATATCATCCTGTAGGGGCCATTTCCGAAATGGCCCCTACAGTTATAATTGTAGGATTTATCTCGTTTCCTGTCGCCGCGTGGGTAATTGTTCGGTGCGCGGCGCTTTTCCCTGACATCGTTTCCGGTTGCATAGGAATAATAAAATCGAGTCAACAGTCAACAGTCAACAGTCAACAGTCAACAGTCAACAGTCAACAGTCAACAATCAACAGTCAACAGTCAACAGTCCGTAGGGGCGGTGGATGGTGCGTGCGGGCCCTCTTAACAGTCAACAGTCACCTGACGGTGCAACCGCAATTGATATGACATCTGCGATTGCTTCATATTTTGATGTCGGATCAATCTTCTTCGTCAGCATCTTGGGCGAAACGGATAATGTCATCATCGCCGAGGTACTCGCCATTTTGGATTTCAATCATCACCAGAGGAATCACGCCTGGGTTTTCCACGCGGTGAGCAGTATTCATGGGAACGTAGGTTGACTGTTTCTGCATGAGAATCGTCTCTTTGTCATCGCAGATCACTTTAGCGGTACCGGAGACGACAACCCAGTGCTCGCTGCGGTGATAGTGCATTTGCGTCCTGATGTGGTGTCCCGGCTTGACTTCGATGCGATTGATCTTGTAACGATCGCCCGCGTCTATGACTGTAACTTTACCCCAAAACCGGGTTTGCGTGCGATCGTCCGTTTTTTCGATTGTGTCCGCTGTTTCCACCATGCTGTCGATCTCGCTAACGGTGTATGTAAAAATATCTATAGTTGAAAGTATATCAGAATGTAAGTGCGATCGATTTAAACATTACTGAATTAGCCGCCAGTCGCGAGCATCCACAAATTGCGATAAATGCCCCACATTTGTTGTAGCAATTACCACCTCATTGCCTTCACTTGCCTCCAATATTGCTTGAGCCGCCAAAATCACATCCCCGTCAAGTGCATTGGGTTCTGCGGTTGGTCTTCCTCTGCTTCTCGCGTCAGCCCACAACTGAGCCGCTAAAAGCATTACCTCCGAAGTCAAAGGACGGTATGTAAGGACATTCTTGAATAGGTCAAGTTTTCTGATACCTCTCTCTTTTCCCGCTCGAATCAATTCTCGCCGCACCTCATAGTCAGCAATTTCAGGCAGGATTACCATTTCGCCATTTTGTAGTAAAGAGTCTAGCCAAAGTTGGCATTCCAAATAAGGAGGTTTGGCTTGAGGGTTTGTTACCATTCCTAATGGGCCAGAATCCAAAATAATTATTCTGCTCATTGAAACAAGGGTCGATCAGACATCCGATCTTCATTTATCACTTGTTCTAGACATTCCGCAATTTCTTTTTGCTCTTGTTCGTCATCCTCTTCTCGCCACGATCGCAATAATTCAATTGCACCTTGATTTCTTTGTATCCGCTCCTCCAGCGACAGTTGAGTAATGTCAATTTTCTCCGATGTCTGGGGAGGCTCGGACAAGACTGGCTTTACTGTCACAGTTTCCAGAAATAACCTCATCATTTTAAGCAAATTCGGCCAATATTCTCTCGGAGTTTGCTGAATGACGCGGAGAAACTCTACCATTTCATTACCAATGCGAATTTCTGGCGCTGAAGTTGGTATCTCAGGGTTTTCAGTGATTAAAGCTCGTTCAGACATACTTTTTTTCTCCTCAATCGGATTTATATGAATCAGCAGGTCGATCGATATCCTGGATGGGAATTAGAGATTGGCGATCGAACTCGCCTCTACTTATATTGTAAACAAAAGACGGGGGGAGCATCTCAGTTGTGCAAAAATTCACAACTGAGATGCTCCCAAAGGCGAGGATAATTCATCCAGATTCTGGGATTTTTTTGAACCGCTGACATCTGCGGTTCAAAACAACCATTTCACTGAATTTCGAGGAAACTACTTGCTCAACACACCTTCAGGAATCCCCAAAATATCCTCAATGCGCGGCATATCTTCCACAGCAATCACTCGCCCTTCATCCTCAAAACCAGCAATTTGATCGAAATTCAAATATCGATACAAATCACCAGCAAAAGGATTGATTTTCTTCGCCACAATCTCCATGTATTCTGCGACTGTAGGAATGCGACCCAACAGCGAACAAACAGCAGCTAATTCCGCAGAACCGAGATAAACTTGTGCGTCTTTCCCCATCCGGTTGTTGAAATTGCGAGTCGAAGTTGAAAAAACCGTTGTGGCATCTTTTACCCGCGCTTGATTGCCCATACAAAGACTGCATCCCGGCATTTCCGTCCGCGCTCCAGCCGCTCCAAAAATGCTGTAATAACCTTCTTCTTTTAGTTGTTGTTCGTCCATCCGAGTTGGCGGACAAATCCACAGGCGAGTTTTTACTTCCCCTGCACCTTCCAACACCTTCGCAGTGGCGCGGTAGTGGCCGATATTTGTCATGCAAGAACCGACAAATACTTCGTCAACCCGATCGCCCGCAACCTCACTCAACAACTTAACATTATCCGGGTCATTCGGTGCAGCCACAATGGGTTCAGTAATCTCGTTGAGATCGATCTCGATGATTTCAACATACTCCGCATCAGCATCAGCTTCTAGCAGCACCGGATTAGCCAGCCATTCCTCCATCTTCGCCACCCGGCGCATCATCGTCCGCGCATCTTCATAGCCCCGCGCTACCATGTTTTTCAGCAGCGCGACGTTGGAGCGAATGTACTCAGAAACAGTCTCCACGCTCAATTTAATCGTGCATCCGGCGCAAGAACGCTCGGCCGAGGCATCAGTCAATTCAAACGCCTGCTCGACCTTCAAATCGGGCAAACCTTCAATTTCCATGATCCGCCCCGAAAAGACGTTTTTCTTATTCTGTTTTGAGACTGTCAGCAAACCTTTTTGAATCGCCACGTAGGGAATTGCATTCACCACATCCCGCAGGGTTACTCCCGGCTGCAATTCACCCTTGAAGCGCACTAAAACAGATTCCGGCATATCCAAAGGCATCACGCCCAAGGCGGCAGCAAATGCCACCAATCCCGAACCCGCAGGAAAGGAAATTCCTAAAGGAAAACGTGTGTGAGAATCGCCGCCGGTTCCTACTGTATCTGGCAATAACATCCGGTTGAGCCAAGAGTGAATAATGCCGTCTCCGGGACGCAAAGCTATACCCGCCCGCTGTGCCATGAAATCGGGCAATTCGTGGTGAGTTTTGACATCAACAGGTTTTGGATAGGCCGCGGTGTGGCAGAAACTTTGAATTACCAAATCGGCGCTAAATCCCAAACAAGCAAGTTCTTTTAATTCGTCGCGAGTCATGGGCCCGGTGGTGTCTTGGGAACCGACTGTGGTCATTAATGGTTCGCAAGATGTACCGGGACGCACGCCTGTTAAACCGCAGGCTTTCCCTACCATTTTTTGGGCTAAGGTGAAGCCTTTACCTGTGTCGGCAGGAATTGTTGGACGGGTGAAAATCGGGCTAATTCCTAGTCCTAAAGCTTCGCGGGTTTTGTCGGTTAATGTGCGTCCAATTAATAGGGGAATGCGGCCGCCGGCGCGAACTTCGTCTGTGATTGTGTCGGGTTTGAGGGTGAAGGTGGAGATGATTTCTCCGGCTTCGTTGGTGATTTCTCCTTTGTAGGGATGGATGGTAATTACCATTCCGGTTTCCATTTTGCTGACATCACATTCGATCGGCAATGCGCCGGAATCTTCAGCAGTATTGAAGAAAATCGGGGCGATCGCACTTCCCAAAATATATCCGCCGCTGCGCTTGTTTGGCACAAACGGAATATCATTGCCAATGTGCCACAGCACTGAGTTAATCGCTGATTTGCGCGAGGAACCGGTGCCGACAACATCGCCGACGTAGGCTACGGGATGGCCTTTTTGCTTCAATTGGGCGATCGTTTCCAGAGCTTGGGGCATCTTACTTTCCAGCATCGCTAAAGCGTGCAAGGGAATGTCCGGCCGCGTGGTAGCTTGAGGTGCCGGAGACAAGTCGTCGGTATTCGTTTCTCCGGGTACTTTGAAGACTGTCACGGTAATGGCTTCGGCTAGTTGGGGCCGGCCGGTAAACCACTCGGCATCCGCCCAAGAATCTATGACTTGCTTGGCGTAGGGATTGGTATCCGACAGGGCGAGAATGTCGTGGAAGGCGTCAAATACTAACAGCGTTTTGCTCAAGGCGCGGGCTGCGGTGGCGGGGATGGCTGTTTCGGCAGTAGGATGGAGTAAATCGATTAAAGATTGGACGTTGTAACCTCCCATCATTGTCCCCAGCAGGTAAACTGCCCATTTGGGAGCAATTAGGGGGCTGTGGATTTCGCCTTTGGCAATGCCGGTCAGAAAACCTGCTTTGACGTAGGCGGCGCTGTCTACGCCTGGGGGTACGCGATCGCGCAATAATTCTACTAAGGCTTCTTCTTCCCCAGGCGGCGGATTTTTGAGCAATTCGCAGAGTTCTGAGGTTTGCTGGGCGTCTAGCGGCAGCGGTGGAATTCCCAGTGCGGCCCGTTCGGCAGCGTTATGGCGGTAAGATTCAAGCATTTGTGTTCTCTCTCAAAATTGTGTTGGGTAGTTGTTTGCAGGTGACATTACTTTTTAGATTAGGCGCTGGCGCTACATATTTGGCAAAGCACCCGCTCTTATAAAAACTTAACGCAACTTTAAAAACAGTAGATTTTCATACTAAAGACAAAATCTGTCTGTATCTGCTGGAGCGCTGCTTAAACTCCAGCCAAGAAGTTTTCCGGCGTTGAGTTGCATTGTTCTGGTTAAAATTAGTATGGCGGAGGTAATGTCGATCGCCCGCGAGCATCTCAAATCGTTAACTACCAGAAAGAATTCGTTTAAAGCCTCTCCCTTTTAGCTAGAAATTAAAAGAAGGTTATTCATTACGACCATCCTCTTCCTTCCAGGTAGAGGTCGCCCTCAACCCTTCTCTAGGCGAGGGGGGAGGTTGTCAACTGTCCACTGTCAACTGTTCACTGAATACAAGCTTAAATTTATCCGCAGAAATGGATCGATTAAAAAATGGAAAGTTTTATCCCTGAAAACTGTGAAGATTGTCAGGGCTCGGCTGCCAAGGCAGACTTTTACCAAGAGCTGCAAGCAACTCAAGAATTATTGCTGACGATCGCCAATTCAATTCCGATGCCTACGATCGTCACCAGTCTGGCTGATGGCACAATTATTTATAGCAACGATTTATGCCATCAGGCTTTCGGGTTCAAAGCATTTGAGATCGACGGCCAAAAAGCCGAAACACTCTACAACAACCCCAAAAAACGCCAGGAATTGCTCGATGTCCTCGCCCGCAACGGACAAGTCAGCGAGATAGAAGTCCGCCTCAAAAAAGCTGACGGCACTCTGTTTTGGGCAAGTGTATCGATGCGGTATTTGACATTGCTGTCGGAAAAATCCGTGCTGTCGGTGTTCTGTGACATTAGCGATCGCAAGCGAGCAGCAGCCAACGAGCAGGAATTGCTCGCCTCCATCCACTTGCGGGCCCGCCAGCAAGCAGCCGTCGCTTACTTGGGGCAGCAGGCGCTGGCGGAAACAGATTTGTCCGCACTGATGGACAAAGCTGCGGTTTTAATTGCTCAAACGCTGGATGTTGATTATTGTCAGTTGTTGGAACTGTTGCCCTCGGGCCATGCTTTTCAGTTGCGAGCGGGGGTTGGCTGGCAGCCGGGCCTCGTCGGCAGGGCTACTGTTACCGCTTCTGCCCGATCGCAAGCTGGTTACACGTTGCTAGTTGGCAAAGCCACGATTGTCGAAGATTTGCGGGTGGAAACGCGCTTTAGCGAGTTGCCGCTGCTGCACAACCACCGGGCTGTGAGCGGCGTCACTGTCATCGTTCCCGGCAATCGGGAACTGGAGAGGAACTGGGGAGAAGCAGAACCAGCGAACACCTCCTCCTCGCAACCCTGGGGCGTTTTGGGAGTTCACACCAGCCAAGGGCGGGTTTTCAGTCAAGATGACGTTTATTTTGTAGAAGCGATCGCCAACGTGTTAGCTGCGGCGATCGATCGCATTCGATCGCAAGAGCGCTTGCAAATGATGGAACGGGCGATCGAAAGCAGCAGCAACGGCATTGTAATTACCGATGCGACGCTTGCAGACAATCCGATTATTTATGTCAATCCCAGTTTTGAGCGGATAACGGGTTATTGCAGAGATGAATTAATTGGTAAAAATTGCCGATTTTTGCAGCGCCAAGGCACGAGTCAGGAGGCTGTAGAAGAGCTGCGAATCGCTATTGAAGAAGGCAGGAATTCTCAAGTTATATTGCAGAACTTTCGGAAAGATGGCTCGCCTTTTTGGAACGAAGTTTCTATTGCTCCGGTTTACAACTCGCGCCGGCACTTAACTCACTTTATTGGAGTTCAAACCGACATTACCGACCGCCAGCAATCGGAAGAAGAATTATTTTTAAAGTCTCAAGCTTTAGCAACTTTTAGCGCTAATCTCAAACACTTGCACCGGATTACAACTTATCATTATCAAAATTTTGAAGAACTGGTTGAAGATTATCTAACAGCAGGCTGTTTGATGTTTGGACTTTCTATTGGCATCATGGCTGAAGTTCAGGAGGAAACTTTTATTGTGCGGGCAGCGAAAGCAGAGTTAGGATACTTCGTTCCAGGCTTAGAATTGAACCTCAGCGATACTTACTGCGCTCCGGTGATTAAACTTAAAAAAACAGTTTCGTATTCTCATATAGGAGCCGATATGGAGATGCGCGAACATCCAGCTTATCAAAAATGCCAGTCGGAATCTTACATCGGAACGCCGATATTTGTTAACAACAAAACTTACGGTACATTGAGTTTTAGTTCGCGAGAAATCAAGAAAAAGAAATTTGAGTACCAGGAAATAGAAATCATAGAATTGATGGCTCAAAGCATCGGTAAAATTCTGGCGGTTCACCAAATGGAAATCGAACGCCAGCAAGCCGAAAAAGAGCGCTGCGAGTTAATATTATCTCTGCAAGAAAGTGAAGAACGCTACCGCCGTTTAGTAGAACTGTCTCCCGAAGCGATCGTCGTTCACAGTCAAGAGAAAATCGCCTACATCAATGCTGCCGGTGCTAAACTCCTCGGTGCGAGTTCTCCGGCAGAGTTAATCGGCTTTCCGATATTGCATTTTGTCCATTCAAACTATGTGGAAACAGCGCAAAAGCGCATGAGGCAAGTCGAGCAAGAAAATAAGCCGATCGAGCTTGCCGAGCAAAAACTGATGCGGCTAGACGGAGAAATCATCGACGTTGAAGTGGCCGGCATCCCCGCCCTTTATCAAGGCGCAGCCGCCGCCCAGATTATTATCAGAGATGTCACCGAGCGCAAGCGAGTAGAACGGCAACTGCTGCACGGTGCTTTTCACGACGCGCTGACGGGTTTGCCAAACCGCGTTTTGTTCCTCGACAGGCTGGGACAAGCCATCCGCCGATCAAATCAATCCTCCGATTACAAATTTGGTTTACTTTTCCTAGATTTAGACCGCTTCAAAGTAGTTAATGATTCTTTAGGACACGTTTTAGGAGACAAACTGCTAGTCGCCCTCGCAGACAGGCTGCTAACCTGCGTGCGGGCTTCTGATACCGTCGCCCGGTTGGGGGGAGACGAATTCACCATCCTGCTAGACCACATTCAGAGCCTCACCGATGCCACCCAAGCAGCTAACAGAATACAAACAGAACTGACTTTACCGTTTCATATCGAAGGGCACGAAGTATTTACCACCGCTAGCATTGGCATTGTTTTCAGTCAAGGCGAAGTCGCAGCAGCCGACACAAGAGGCAAATCGAATCTGTACGCTCACCCGGAAGAATTTCTGCGCGATGCTGACATTGCTATGTACCGCGCTAAAGCTTTGGGCAAGGCCCGCCACGAAGTGTTTAATTTGGCGATGCACGACCAAACTATGTCGCTGTTGCAGTTAGAAAATGACTTGCGTATGGCTATTTTGGGCAAGCAGGAATTAGGTGCGAACAAGGATGAATGTTCCCACTTTATTCTGCACTACCAACCGATTATTTCGATCGCCAGCGGTGCGATCGAGGGTTTTGAGGCTTTGGTGCGCTGGCAGCACCCGGTTCGGGGTCTAGTGCCACCTTCTAGTTTTATTCCTGTAGCTGAGGAAACCGGTTTGATCGTGCCTCTGGGAGCTTGGGTGCTGCGGGAAGCTTGCCGACAATTGCGCCTTTGGCAAGAAATGTTAATGAAGGAAGAAGGAAGAAGGAAGAAGGAAGAAGGAAGAAAGAATAAGGAAGAGGGAAGAAAGAATAAGGAAGAGGGAAGTTCGGCAACGAGCAATGTACGGGATGTAACGGATGTAACGGATGTAAGTCCGTCGGAAGAGGGAAGTTCGGCAACGAGCAATGTACGGGATGTAACGGATGTAACGGATGTAAGTCCGTCGGAAGAAGGAAGAGGGAAGAACGAAGAAGGAAGAAAGAATAAGGAAGAAGGAAGAGGGAAAATTAATGCCCAATTCCCAATGCCCGATGCCCGATTCCCGATGCCCGATGCCCGATGCCCAATGCCCAATTACCAATTACCAATTATTGACCCTTCGCAATTAACAATGAGCGTCAATCTTTCTCCGAAACAGTTAGGTTTGCCGAATTTAATCGAACAGATAGATGAAATTTTGGCAGAAACAGGCTGCGCTCCGAGCTGTTTAAAATTGGAGATTACTGAAAGTGCGATCGTAGAAAATGTGGCTAAAGCCAATATTGTGCTGGCCCAATTAAAAGGTAGAAATATTCGATTGTCGATCGACGATTTCGGTACTGGCTATTCGTCTTTGAGTTACTTGCACCGTTTTCCGCTGGATACGCTGAAGATCGATCGCTCTTTTGTGAGTCGCTTGGGGGCCATCGAAAATGGTGGCGGCGGGGGTCAGCCTTTGCAGATTGTGCGGGCGATCGTAACTTTGGCTCACAATTTGGGATTAAATGCGATCGCCGAAGGTGTGGAGACAGCCCAACAGTTAGCACAGCTTCGGGAATTAGGCTGCGAATTAGCTCAGGGATATTGGTTTTCTAAACCTTTGGACAGTGTAACGATGACTGAAATACTGATAAATTTCGGTTCGATTGTTGAGACTTGAGTCATATGATGTGCGATCGATTGACTGATATCAATTCCCGTTGCACTCAGACATGATGTTGACTGTTGGCTGTTGACGGTTGACGGTTGACGGTTGACGGTTGACGGTTGACGGTTGACGGTTGACGGTTGACGGTTGACGGTTGACTCGATTTTATTATTCCTATGCAACCGGAAACGATATGACTTGTAAAAATCATTCATGAATTGCCCTCTAATTTATCACCTGACGATGCAGCCGGAAACGATATGATTTAAGATTGGATCGCCGAAGGTGCGGACTCAAGTCCACACGCGCGATCGAACTGTTTAATTAGCTTTCAACGGAATCTCGATCGCAAATTCAGCACCTTGTCCGGGCGAAGAAGTGCATTTCAGCGAACCTTTGTGTCTGTCGGTAACAATTTGATAGCTAATTGACAAGCCCATCCCAGTGCCTTTTCCCACAGGTTTAGTGGTAAAAAATGGGTTAAAAAGCCGAGTACCTACAGTCTCTGGTATTCCCGGCCCGTTGTCAGCAATCCGAATTAGCACTCGATCGCCCTCCAGCATTTCCGTTTTAATGGAAATCATACTAGGATTTTGCCGCATTTCGTCAGCAGAACGCCGCAGATCCCTTTCTTCCAAAGCATCTAAAGCATTGCTCAGAACATTCATAAATACTTGATTTAACTGTCCGGCATAACATTCTACTAACGGCAAATTACCGTATTCTTTAATTACCTCAATTTCTGGATGATTATGTTTGGCTTTGAGCCGGTGCTGCAAAATCATCAGGGTGCTATCTATGCCGTCGTGGATGTTAACTGCTTTCATTTCTGCTTCGTCCATCCGGGAAAATGTACGCAGAGACGCTACAATTTGCTGAATTCTGTCTGCACCGACTTTCATCGAAGAAAGCAGTTTTGGCAAGTCTTCCATCAGAAAATCGAGTTCAATAGCTTCTACTTCTTCTTGAATTTCCGGGACAGGATCGGGATAGTGGTTTTGGTAAAGTTCGATCAAATGCAGCAAGTCTTGAGTATAGTCGTTGGCGTGGGTGAGATTGCCAAAAATAAAGTTAACCGGATTGTTAATTTCGTGGGCGACTCCTGCGACAAGCTGACCGAGAGATGACATTTTTTCGCTTTGAATTAACTGCGATTGAGCGCTGGTTAATTGCTGCAAGGTTTGCTCTAATTCGCGAGCTTTATTACAGGTTTGGGTGTAAAGATCGGCTTGGTTGATGGCGATCGCTAATTGAACTGTAACCGCTTGCAATAATTCTACTTCGCCCTCGCTCCACGGTCGCACAGCAGCGGAGTGGGCGCAGGTAACAACGCTCACTACTCCCGAAAGTGCCTGCATCGGAATTGCCAACACTGATTGGTAGCCCAGAGAGTTAAGAGACTCGATCAAAATAGGGTCTGCGAGCGCTCCGACATCATCTATTTGCAGCGTTTCTAGACGCAACATCTGTTCTCCTATAGTGCCGAAGTCAGAAGCTTTATAGCAACCTATTAAATCGGAAAGTTCTATTCTGCGAGATTCTTGAATAATTTCCCAAAAACTCTCTTCTTGTTCGCTGCGATACCAGCAAAAATAGCACCTATCGATCTTCAGGAAAGCGCGAATTTCCTCAACTGCGACTGTAACAATGCTGTCGAAGTCGAGGGAATTGCGGATTTGAGCGGTGAGAATGTTGAGCAATTTTTCTCTATCTGCTTGCTGCTTGAGTTGGGCAGCAGATTGCTTCAAGGCAATTTCTGCTAGCTTGCGATCGGTAATGTCTTCGGTGACAGCTAATAGATATTGCGGTTGGCCGTCAGCATCAAGTATTGATGTTTTCTTAGTATGAAATATCCGCAATTCTCCTTGAGCGGTTTCAATCTCTTCTTCGCTGATTTCTACAGTTTGCCCGTTGTGGAGAACTTCTCGATCTTTGGTAGTGAAAAAGTTAGCTTGTTCTGTGGGAAAAAGGTCGAAATCATTTTTGCCCGTAACTTCTGCTGCGCTGAAACCGATCAAGTCTTCGGCGACGGGGTTCCACAGTACAAACCGCAGTTCTTTGGCTTCCTTGGCAACCACTGCTACGGGTATGGTGTTGAGCACTGATTCCATAAAGTTTTGAGTCTGTTGCAGTTCTGCTTCTGCCTGTTTTCGATCGCTAATATCTCGCACGTTGGCAATGATGTTAACATTGCCGTTAAGATTGATTTTGGACAGGGCGACTTCTACAGAAAATGTTGAACCGTCGTTGGGACGCTTTGCTTTCCATTCCACGCGGGGGGTTTCTCCTGCTAATACTCTTGTCCAAAGTTCTGCCATTTGTGCGCTCGGAGTGTCGCTGCTTGAATAGTCGTTTTTAATTGATAATTTTGTTGCTTGTTCCTGGCTGACTCCGTACATTTCTAACATTCGATTGTTTACATCGAGAATGTTACCTTCTAAATCGTGAATGAAGATAGCGTCGTAGACATTGTTAAATATGGTTCGCAGGTTTTGCTCGGAAACTTGCAGGGCTGCTTCTGCCTGTTTGCGATCGCCGATTTCTTGTTCTAACTGAGTGACTGCTTGAGACAGTTCGGCGGTGCGATCGTTCACTCTGTCTTCTAACTCGGCTGCTGCTTGTCGCAGGGCTGCTTCGGCGGCTTTGCGATCGGTAATGTCGATGACAGTACCAAACAACTTTATAACCTTGCCATTGGCATCGGTTTCAGCTTGACCCAAAGCATTGATGTACCGTAATGTGCCATCGGGACGATAAAACCGGTGATCGAAATCGTAGGGAATGCCGAATTCAAGGCTCTGCTGTACTTGCGTTTCCCACAATTCCAGATCTTCTGGATGACACCAAGAGAGTTGCTGCTCTACGCTGGGCGCAGCCGCAGCCGGTTCGAGTCCGAAGATGCGGAAGAGTTCTTCCGACCAAGTGACGCTTTCCGTGGCTGGCTTGAATTCCCAATTGCCGACGTGGGCGAGTCGCTGGGCTTCTTTGAGTTGTCGCTGGCTTTCGCGGATGGCGGTTTCGGCTTTTTTGCGATCGGTAATGTCCAACAATACGCCACAAAATACGATTTCGCCGTTCTCGCTGCGGGTGGGCATCGACTCGCCCTGCCACCAGCGAATTTCGCCGTTTGGCTTGACTAACCGCCCTTCGTAGTGCCAGGGAGAGAAGTTTTCAACGGCTTCGTTGACGGAAGCGATGTAGCTTTCCATGTCTTCGGGGTGGACGCGGGAAATGAAGGAGTTGAAGTCTTGCATCATTTCTGCTGCCGTGATGCCGGCGATATCTTTGATGCGATCGCTCATGTAGTCAACTCTGCACACTCCCTCACTGCTGCAAAATTGGAACAGAGCTCCGGGGATGGTGGCCGCGATCGTCCGAAACTTGGTTTCGCTGGCGCTGAGGGCGCTAAAAGTCTGGCGCAGTTCGGCGGTGCGGGCTTCAACTCTGCGTTCTAGTTCGGCGTTGGCGTGTTGCAATGCTGCTTCGGCGCGCTTGCGATCGGTAATGTCGGTGGCTGTACCGGTGGTGCCGAGGAAGTTTCCGGTTTCGTCGTAGAGGGCAATGGCGTTGAACATCAAATGTTTGATGCTGCCGTCTTTGGCGATTTGGGTGGTTTCGTACTGGAAAATTGATTCTCCGGCCACCAGGCGGGCGAAAACAGCTAAATCTTTCTGGGCTTGTTCTGGTGTCACAAAATCGGAGAATGGCCTACCGATCATTTCTGCTGGTTCGTAACCGTAGATATACTTAACTGCTGGGTTGACGAAGGTGTAGCGTCCAGTCGCATCGACAGACCAAATCATGTCTTGAGAGGTTTCTACCAGGCTGCGGTATTTGGTTTCGCTGGCTTTGACAGCTTCTTCTGCTGCTTTGCGTTCCGTCATGTCGCGGGAGACACCGACTGTCATTGTGATTTTGCCGTCTTCATTACGGATGGGTGTTTTGACGGTGCTCCAAAGCCGCACTTCTCCGTCGTAGCGCCTCACCGGTTCTTCGGCAATTTGCAGGGTTTGTCCGGTTTCAAATACGAAGGCGTCATCTTTGATGTACTGGAGGGTATTGTCGGGATCGGCGAAAGGTGCGTCTACGATTCCTTGAAGTTCCTCTTCAGTCATGCCGTAATAGTCGCGGAAGGCTTGATTTGCCCAGACGATGTTTGATTGAGGGCCTTTGACTAATACCATATCGGCGATCGAGTCGAGAATTTGGTGATATTTTTGCTCGCTTTCGCGGAGTTTCTGCTGCGCCGATTCGATTTCTGCGATTTGTTTCTGGGTTTGCAAGTGCAGTTCGGCCTGAGAAATTGCAACTGCTAAATGGTCGCCTACTTGTCTGGCAAATTCGATTTCGTCTTCTTGCCACTCGCGGGGTTGGCCACACTGGTGAATGCACAGCAATCCCCACAAATGTTGCCCTTGCAGTAGGGGTACGACTAAGTTTGCTCTGATTTGAAATCGCTTGAGAATTTTGAGGTGACAGGGGCTCAACCGGGCTTTGTAGATGTCGGTGACTGCTTGAACGTATCCTTTGGCGTAGTTGGCTGCAAATTGTTCGCCGAAGCAGTGGTCGTGAACTTTTACGCCCAGTGAGGGGCTGTATTGGGGCAGCACGTCTTCGGATACTACTTCGCCGTCGTTCCAGTCGGATTCGGGAAGGAAGCGGTAGATGACGACTCGATCGGCATTTAGGAGTTGCCGGAGTTCGGTGGCTGTGATTTTGAATATTGTTTCTAACTCTAGGGATTCGCGAATTTTGCCAATCACTCCCATCAGGGCTTGCATCTTTTTGAACCAGGTTTGAGACTGGGTTTCTCTTTCTAGGTGAGCTAGCTTTTCGCGCAGGTTGGTTACTTCTTGATACAGGTATTCATTAAACATAATGCTCTTTTTTTAGTTATTTTGCGGTTTGGTATCGAGGTAGATGGCATCCCCACAGCGCTCTGCAAGTTGAATCTGGTATAGAAGAAGGAAGAAGGAAGAAGGAAGAAGGAAGAAGGAAGTCGCAATAAAAGCAAGGGTTTCAGCAATTAAGAACGTCTTAACCATCGGGTGCGGTTGTTATAAATCACAAGAGCAAAGGGCAAAGGGCAAATTCTCCTGCTTCTGGTAGCAGTTAGCAGCGAATGACGCTGCATTGCCGTATTTTTTGTAGATTGGGAGGTCGATCGAGCATCTTAACTTCCGTATATTTACTTATAAAGCTGGCGATCGGTGACTTCCTACGGCATAAATTGCCAATAATTGAGAATTTTACTCACAAAACTTATACATAAACCCGGTTTTTTAACCCGAGCGAATCAGGGAAGAGCCGAAAGTGGCAGCGAGAAACGGGGTTTCATCGCCCTACGGGGCCCAAAGTCCTGACTAATTTTGACATTTTTTCCGATCGCCTTCGGTGGCAATTGTCACTCTTTTATTATGACCGCAAACTCGATCGATGGTTTCTTCGGCTTTGCGATCGAATATCCTGTTTGGAGCGCCTCTATTAAAATTTGTTTAAATTTAGCCGATCGGCTTTTCTCTAGTTTTCGCTAATACTCTATTCATCTGCTTTAAGTGTGATTTTATACACTTTTGGGAGCATTGGGAGCTGTTAGATGATTTGCCACGCACTTAAATTATTTTATGTTATCGATTTTATTTGTTAAACTTATTAAAATATATAGCTTTTCGAGTTCTCATAGGAGGTACTAAGCCTTTGCTCATATAGATTGTGTATGGCAATTGAGCGGGAGAGGGGGAGAAGGGGAGAGGGGGAGAGAATTTGACAATTTTTGATTGTCATCAAAATCTACAATTTAAATGCACAACAGCTTATCCGGCATAGGGCATATCTCACTACCATTAAGAACCACTATATGAGACAAGATTGCATACATCTGCGATCGATAGCGAGACTGCAGATGCAAGACTGATGCAGCGCAGAAGACTGCAGATGATTGCAATAGAATAGATAAATATCGTGTCCGGTCGATTATCATAATAAAAACGGTTAGTAGTGCGGAATTAAGTCCGCAATACGAATCGGTATCAACTTAATTATTGCTTGCAGGAGGAGTTTTTAGGATTTAGTTTCCTCAATACTTTGTCAAACTTATTTTTATGAATCTATAAGATCAATTTCGGTTGTACCGTCAGGTGATATCAATTCCGGTAGCATCGGAATGATTCAGATATATATTCTCGGACTCTGTGTACTCTGTGTACTAATAAGGTTAAATCATTCCGATGCAAGCGGAAACGATATGATTGTTGAATGTTGACTGTTGACTGTTGACTGTTGACTCGATTTTATTATTCCGATGCAACCGAGAACGATATAAAAGCTGCCTTTAAAAATTAGTTTAATGGCGATCGGGCGCAGCTTTTGTACTCTACGTTACATAAAAATAAGGTGCGCGCCGCGCACCCTAGGTTAAATTTAAAACAGTGATGTTTAGTTTCGATCGGTTAGTTAAAATCTTCTAGTTGGTCTACGCGCAGCCAAATATTCGGGGTGGGGACTTTGCCGAATTTGACGAAGGCGTAGTCGCCGCGAATATCCATTACTTCGCCTTTTGTTTCAAATAGATAGGAGGAAAAGCGCGGATCGCTGGCTTTGGCTTCTAGGCTGTTTTCCAATTTTTCGCGAATTGCGCGGACTGTGCTACCTTTTTTGATTGCCATAACTTGCTCTGTTTAGTTGATCGAAGTATTTAAATTTTAATGCCGATTTGGCTTTAATACCAGTTGATTGAGTTGAGTCGGCGGTTGAAACCGCAACTACAGGAACGAAGTCTGCCTTCGCAGACTGAAGAGTCGGAAGCTGAGATTTGGTATATTGATCGAATCTGATACAAAATCTGTTGCCGAAATTATTATTTCTGGCACGAAGGGCAAAAATGAGTCGATCGCCCTGCTAATTTTATCTTTTCAATGGTTGTAGAGCAAGTGCGGCAGGGTTGACCCGATCTATTGTACACCCAAGCGACACCGCCGTAGTTGCCGTTTACACCTTGGACGTTGAGAAAATTGCTGAAAGTGGTGCCGCCGGAGGCGATCGCCTGCTGTAAAACTTGAATAATAGCTGTATGGATGCGCTCAATTTGCGGCGCTGTCAAATCGGCGCACAGAGTTGTCGGCATCACTCCCGACAAGAACAAAGTTTCATCTGCGTAAATATTGCCCAAACCCGCTACCAGTGACTGGTCTAGCAATGCTGTTTTAATTGGTCGCGCCCGTCGGTGCAGCTTGCGAGCGAAATATTCTGTGGTAAATTCCTTTGAAAACGGTTCGGGGCCTAGGAGTTTCAGGCCGGTAACTGTGCTTTCCACTTCTGTTTCTGCGGGCACGTACCACATTTGCCCGAAGGTGCGCTGGTCTACAAACCGCAGTTCTCGGTTTCCTTCAAAAAATAGCCGGACTCGCGCGTGTTTTGGCAGGGGTTCGGATTCGTTCACCCACAGCAATTGTCCGGTCATCCGCAGGTGAACCCCCAACCAGCCAGCTTTTGAAGGCAGAAGGGAGAAGGAAGAAGATTTAAGAGAAGAACTGAAAGTTTGAGGTGAGAATTCTCCCACTCTCCCACTCTCCCACTCTCCCCCTCTCCCCCTCTCCCCCTCTCCCCCTCTCAATTGAGATAGTTCTGCCAGGAGGTATTTGCCGCGCCGATACCAAGATGCGATCGACTTTCCTTTGAGTTTTGTCAAAAAATCGGTCGCAGAGATTGAGCGGGCGATCGAGCTATTTAACAGCACGTCCCCGCCCAAAATTTCTCGATCGAGGGTAAGTTGGTTCAAACCCCGGCAAATAGTTTCAACTTCTGGCAGTTCTGGCACAATTAGCGTTGTTCTGTTCCTTGATTTGGCGAACCTTCGACGCTGCCGGGAACTTCTGCACCAGGCTTGCTGCCGGTGGTAGTTTTTGGCTGCTGGGGGGTTGCTCCGCTGCCTGTTTTGCGGGTTTTCGGGTCTACGGTGGTTTGCTTGCCGCCGGAAGCTGCTGGAGTCGATGTTTTGGCTTTTGCTTTGGGGGCTGCCACTTCCACTACTTCGCTTTGGGCGAAGTTGTTGGTGTTGACGCCTGCATAATTTACGGTGTTAAAGCGAACGATAACAGGGTATTTAATGCCGCTTTGGTCTACCGTAGCAACGGTGCCCACTTCTTGATACCAGAAGGATTCTTTGCGAAGAATCCGGACTGTCGAACCGCGTTGAACCATGAGCTTTGTTTCCTTTGCGATGAATAAACGGATAAAGCCATTTTTTTTACTCTAGTCGATCGCGCGCCGCATTTAAAGTCTGTAACGAAATTCTTGCCTGGGGCTCTGTTTTTTCGTTGCTACTTTGTAAAGAAAAGTAAATTTTTTTGTGGGCGATCGCTAGAGTTAAAAAATTAATAAACAGATATTATCCGTCAAAAAAAAGCAGGGCGATCGGATCTATAAAAAAGTTTACAAATCGGTTAACGGGACGGGTACACAAATATCTGGCGCTAGTTGTTGGGGCCGCCAGGGCTTGAAAACCTCTATCTCACGGCTCAAGTTGTCTAAAGATGACTGAAGAATCTGCCATTGTGTTTTTTTGGGCGGGGGAGACTGCTGTATTTTTTGGGCGGCTGTGTTTTTTGGGCGGGCGAGACACCAACCCCACAAGAAGAGTTTTTTGTGGAACAGGCATTTTGCTTGTTATTAAGAATGGTGCAAAATGTGAGATTAATTAACCTTGTATTTAATTATCTCGCCGCGCTAAACTACTGCAAAGTATGGGAATTATTTAAAATGCCGTTAGTAGATTTAGCTAATACTAAAGTTCGGGTAATTGGATGCAGTGCGGTGATGGCTGTGGGGCAGCTTATTTCTAATGCGATCGCCAATCCGGCAACTCTCGCAGCGGGTTTAACGGGTAGTACGATCGCACTTGGGGGAGTTTCTATCTTAGCTGCGATCGCTAGTAGTATGGCTGAGACTATGGCCGCTGATGTACTGGCCAATCGGATGACAGAAAAATTGGGGAAAAATCCGAAGATTCTGGACAATCATGATTTGAGTAAGGCGGCGGGTGAGGCGATCGGCTATATTTTGCTAGAGGTGGCGAAGTCGGATGAATTAATTGCGATCGCCGAAACCAAAAATTTGCCTTATCCAAAACAGGCTTTAGATAAATTAGCCGAAAAGACTCCCGAATACTGGCTGGATATTAACACGAATACAGCCGATTTGTCAAGGGGTTTGCAGATTTCGGAAGAGCAGCTAACCAAGATTTTTTCTGCGGATGTCGAAAAGGTATCCGCTCAATAAATCGGGGTAACAGCAAAAAAAGAAGGTTCACAATCTAGGCACAGCATGGTAGAATATGAC
>NZ_JAUBTX010000050.1:0-41953 GCF_036705185.1 Microcoleus sp. B4-D4
TGACTAATGACTAATGACTAATGACTAATGACTAATGACTAATGACTAATGACTAATGACTAATGACTAATGACTTCAAACTTGTCCGATACGTTCTAGCGGCCAAAACCGCACTACAGCGCGGCCGATGATATTCTGCTGAGGTAAAAATCCCCATCGGCTAGAGTCGTTGCTGTTGTTGCGGTTATCTCCCATCACAAAGTATTGATTTTCAGGGACGCGATAAGGCCCCCACTGGTATTTAGGAGGTTCGGCAATATATTTTTCGACGAGGGGTTTGTCGTTGAGGTAAACTAAACCTTTTTTAACAGCGACGGTTTGACCCGGTAAACCAATTACCCGCTTGATAAATGCTTGGTCTTCGGTAAAGCCTTGTTCTTGCAACTTTTGGGGCGGGGCAAATACTACGATGTCGCCAGTTTTTGGAGGTTCGAGGTAGTAGGAGATTTTTTCGACCACGACGCGATCGCCCACGTGCAGAGTTGGTATCATAGAATCTGACGGTATGAAGCGCGGTTCCGCCACCAGCGCTCGAATCAATATTGCTAAACCCAAAGCAATAATTACGATTTGTAGATTTTCTCGCTGCGACTTCCAGGCTTTTTGCCACCAGGTTTCAGCCTGCACTTCTGCTACTTCTGTAGCTAAATTCTTTTTTTCCGATGTCATTGAGTCCTCGCTATATAATTGCCACAAATTATCTAATAAGTTGTAGAGACCTTCAAATTGTATTTCAAGAAACAATCACCTCGAATATTCAATTAAAATGCTCTACAGCTTACCTTTGAAATATATCGCTGTTAATTATTAGACTGGAATTGCAACAAATGCAAACTATCTTACAATTATCTGCGTTTATTTGCGTTTGTCTGTGGTTTCCCTATTCATCAAATATTGACGTAATATCATGTCCTGTCGATTAGCACAACAACAACGGATCGCGCGTGTGGAATTTAGTCTGCACTACGAACCAATTTTATAGTTGTCAATCGACCGTACCCGATATAATAAGTATCCTCTTGATATTAACTCATAAAAAAGGTAGAGAATTTTAATTCTCTACCTTTTTTTACGTGAAGATTTGGAGTTATTTGCAACTGCGAGATTGGTTATTTCACAACTTTACTCGCCGCGCCCAACTCAATCTTACTCAGCGCCTTGGGGCAGCAATTCCCGCTTTTGACCTTGCAGCACCTTGACAATCCCGTCATCGCCCACATCCACAAGGGCGATGTCGCCGTCTTTGATGCGACCGGAAAGAATTTCCTCGGCCAAGCTGTCTTCCAACAACCGCATGATGGCGCGGCGCAGGGGTCGGGCTCCGTAGCTGGGGTTGTAGCCTTCTTCTATCAGCCGTTCTTTGAATTTCTCGGTCACTTCCATCGTGATTCCTTGTTCTGTCAAGCGGCCGAACACTTCTTTAAGCATGATGACGGCGATTTCCTTGACTTCTTCCCTGTTCAACTGACGGAAGACGATAATTTCGTCAAGTCTGTTGAGGAATTCTGGGCGGAAGTAGTTCTTGAGTTCTTCGTTAACCAAGGAACGAATGCGGTTGTAATTAGCATCGGCTTGGTTGTCGCTGAACTCGAAACCGAGGCCGCCGCCGCCTTTTTCGATGACCTTAGAACCGATGTTAGAAGTCATGATCAGCAGCGTGTTTTTGAAGTCCACGGTGCGACCTTTGGCATCGGTTAAACGGCCGTCTTCCAATATTTGCAGGAGCATATTGAAGACATCGGGGTGGGCTTTTTCGATTTCGTCGAACAGCACGACGGTGTAAGGACGGCGGCGGACTGCTTCTGTGAGTTGGCCACCTTCGTTGTAGCCGACGTACCCAGGCGGAGAACCGATGAGTTTGGAGACGGTGTGACGTTCCATGTATTCGGACATATCCAGCCGGATCATGGCTTCTTCGGAACCGAAGAAATAGGAAGCAAGGGCTTTGGTGAGTTCGGTTTTGCCGACGCCTGTGGGCCCGGAGAAGATGAAACTGGCGATCGGGCGATTGGGATTTTTCAAGCCAACGCGAGCGCGGCGGATGGCGCGGGAAACAGCTTTTACTGCTTCTTCCTGACCGATCAAACGCTGGTGCAGGGTGTCTTCCATGTGCAGCAGCTTTTCGGATTCGGATTCGGTTAGTTTGTTGACCGGGACACCCGTCCAGCTTGCGACGATTTGAGCGATATCTTCTTCGGTAACTACTGGCGATGGGTCGGTGTCGCCACGGGCCGCCGAGTCGGTTTTTTTGGCTTGGGAAATAGCGCGAATTTCGGCTTTGATGGTCATTTCTCGATCGCGCAATTCGCCAGCTTTGTCAAAGTCTTGAGAACGCACCGCTTCGTCTTTATCTTTCAGGACTTGGCGGAGTTCCTTGTCAAGTTCTTTAGCTGCGGGGGGAAGTTGAGAATTGATCAGGCGTACTCTCGAACCTGCTTCGTCTACCAAGTCAATTGCTTTGTCTGGGAGGAAGCGGTCGGAGATGTAACGGTGAGAGAGTTTTGCCGCTGCTTCTAAGGCGGTGTCCAAGATTTTCAGCTTGTGGTGCTGTTCGTAGCGTTCCCGCAAACCGAAGAGAATCTCGATCGTCTCGTCAACGGTAGGTTCGCCGACCATCACCGGTTGGAAGCGCCGCTCTAGGGCTGCATCGCGCTCGATGTGCTTGCGGTACTCATCAAGGGTGGTAGCGCCGATACACTGGAGTTCGCCTCTAGCCAAAGCTGGCTTGAGAATGTTCGCTGCGTCGATCGCCCCTTCTGCCGCACCTGCACCGATCAAAGTGTGCACTTCGTCAATCACCAAAATCACGTTACCGGCTGTGCGGATTTCATCCATGATTTTTTTGAGACGTTCCTCGAATTCACCCCGGTATTTTGTACCGGCGACCAGCAGGCCGATGTCGAGAGTGACTACCCGCTTTTCTTCGAGGATGTCTGGGATATCGTTGTTAGCGATGCGCTGGGCCAGACCTTCGGCGATCGCAGTTTTACCGACTCCGGGTTCCCCGATGAGCACCGGGTTATTTTTGGTGCGGCGACCGAGGATTTGAATTACCCGTTCGATTTCTTTTTGCCGACCGACTACCGGGTCAAGCTTACCATCGACGGCCATTTGAGTCAGGTTCGAGCCAAATTCGTCGAGGGTTGGCGTTTTGGTGCGAGCGCCCCCACCAGTGGCTGCGACTTCTGCGGTTTCTCCCAGCATCCGAATCACTTGGGTGCGGACTTTCGACAAGTCAACTCCCAGATTTTCCAGGACTCTGGCCGCCACTCCTTCACCTTCGCGGATCAGGCCTAGCAGCAGGTGTTCGGTGCCGATGTAGTTGTGTCCGAGTTGGCGGGCTTCTTCGAGGGACAGTTCTAGAACCCGCTTGGCGCGAGGGGTGAACGGAATTTCGACTGCTACGAAGCCCGAACCGCGCCCGATGATTTTTTCGACCTCAATCCGAGCATCTTTGAGATTGACTCCCATTGATTTGAGGACTTTTGCCGCCACTCCGGTTCCTTCTCCGATCAGACCCAGAAGGATCTGTTCTGTCCCTACGAAGTTGTGACCCAGGCGGCGAGCTTCTTCCTGGGCCAACATGATTACTTTTATTGCTTTTTCTGTGAAGCGTTCAAACATGGTTTATTCCCACCTGCTATGTGCCCGTTTTGAGGTCACGCTCGCACAACGAGCGTTTTTGTTCGAGTGTTAACTCGTAATGCCAATTCTAGCGCGACACTCGCACCGCTCTGCCGCACTCGGCGGCTGCGGTTGCAGATTCTAGGCTCATGTTGCAGGGTGGCTTTCAACTGGGAAGACCCAAATGGTGGCTGACCTACAACCTCCCCTAGACTGCAAGAAGATTGCTCTCCTCGGCCCGCGCCCAACCTACGACTGACTATGTATTGAGGATTCTAGCACAATCTTTTTTGGTCTCGCGCAGGTGCAAAATTGATATTTCTCAAAGTGTCGGGCCGTTTTTTTTACAAAAGTTATTAGTTAGATGGGCGATCGATCCCCTAAACACATCCTTAAGTAACAGCCTATCTCAAGAATTTGTTGGTTGGGAGGGCGAGGGCGAGCTGGGCTTTCTTTATCTAAAACTTTGCCCCAGATCCGTTGGGAATTAGGCTAGTCTTGATGTTGTGTGTTGTGCGATCGCTCCTGCATCAATTAGTGAGTGTTGCTACACTCCCAAGGGTTTAGCTCAGACTATACTCAGCACGGTCAAAGACCTTGCTTTCGTAGCAGAGTGCTTTTTGTCGTTAGCATATCTGACTTGAAAGTCGGAAACTTCCACTTTACAAAACAATCTAAATCCTGTTTAAGGGGTAGTAAAGTAAATTGTGAATACTAGAAAGTTAGATGACCAGGTACAAAGTACCGAAAATGGATCGATCGAAGTTCCAGGTACATCCCAGAATGTAACCGCCACTACTTCCGCCGCTTCAAATACAGAATTCAATACAGTATTCAATGCAGAAGAGCTAGGACGTGTCTACTTTATTCGGCACGGTGAAAGTACCAGTAACGAACGCAACATTTTTGCAGGAGTTTTGGATGTTGACCTGACAGGATTTGGTAGATTGCAAGCGCGTCAAGCAGGTGTTGACCTCAAGAAAAAAGGTACAAAGTTTGACGCAGTATATGTCTCTCACATGAGACGGGCGCGGCAAACCTGTGAAATCGCCCTTGCTGAAAGTCAGGCACTAAAGTCGCCCGATATCCCCGTTCAGATAGACCACCGCATTAGCGAAAAATCCTTTGGCATTTTTGCGGGTCGCAACCTAAATTTGCTGCGTCTAGCCCTGGGCTACGAAGGCTTCGAGGAAATGTTGCACTCGCACAACGAAGCACCCCCGGCTGGCGAAAAGATTGCCCAAGTTTACTTTCGCGCTGCCCGTTTCTACGAGGACAAAGTTGTACCGCACTTGGAACGGGGAGAAACAGTTCTAGTAGTGTGCCACCAATATGTATTGGAGCCTCTAGCACTTTATTTAAGCGGTCTACCGCCAACTTCTTATAAACACCTGAAACTCCCAAATGGTAAAGCTCTCAGCGGTGTGGAACTCGTCAAGTTTCGCGATAAGGAATCCGGCGGTGCCGCTTCTGTGCGGAAAGAGATCAACGATCTTTCAATTATGTGGGCGATTTTGATCTATGCCACCGCCTTCTTGCTGGGAAGTTTGGTAGGGGCAATCAGCGCTTCTGCAGGAGGGATTCCCTCAGCCCTATTTCGATCGATAATTGTTGCGTGTCTTGCCGCTTCAACATTTTATACCTACCTGGACATTGACTTTGCCGCCAGTAAACGCAAAGTAACTTCAACTGTGAAGTATCTAGTTTACGGGTGGATGGCAGTGAGATGGGCAGTTGGTCTATTTTTAATATTTTCTGGATTTTTATATCAGAGCGAAGCCGATTTGTACAAAGTTTTGTGGGTGCTGTTTTGGATGGTTCCGCCAGCCCTGACTTCCCCAGTTTTATCGGTGCTTTGGGGCGGTAATCTTTATCCGTCGGCTCTCTTGTCAAGAACGCTATCAATCGTTGCTCCACTGGCGCTTCTGGCTACATTGAAGGTTGCCAATTTACCCATTAACGTTGACAGCCTGATCTTTTTCGGCATCATTTTAATTTTAGGTCTGGCAATACCGGGAGCGATCGCCCAGTTTTGGCGCGACAAATCTCCTGTAGAATCAAACCACCACAGTAAAAACTGGAAATTTATCGGTGTGCTGGCTGTTGCATTAATGGCTTTGGCAACCGGGTTTCAGTTTACTCCGGCAACATTCCTCAGCGATATATTTTCCTCAACGGATACAGCGCGATCGCTAGCTTGTCTGCAACAACTGGCAATTGCAACTTTGGTCTTTGTCTCGATGCGGGTAGTAGCTACATTAACCTCAGTGTTTACAAAGGGCAAGCTAAGTAAGGCAGAAGCTCGCGATGCTTATATTTTGCTTGTGAACCCAAACTTTTTCCTTTGGGCAGCTCTTTTTATCGGTGTTAGTGCAACTACTTCGGAGGTGAAGTATGCAGTTTTTTGGGCCTCGCTGGGCTTTTTCTGCATCCCACTCATCGAACAGATATTGTTCATGAATTCATTTGGCAATGACATACTGAGAGAAACACTGCGTTCTTCGAGAGTGGCAACAGAAGATATCAAAAAGCTGTTCCTGCAATTAGATACGGATGGAAGTAAGTCGCTCGATCGATCCGAAATTACGGAGTTGTTAGGGCTAATAGAAGATATGACAACAGGCGAACGTAGCTCTGAAGAAGTCAGAAGCTACGTCACTGATTATCTGTTCAACATTCTTGACAGCGATGGCAATGGCACTGTCGATTTAGCAGAATTAGAAGAGTACGTATCAACCTATGGGTTGGTTGCTAACCTGAACGTCGTCTCTGCTACTGCATCCCCAGTTGGAGCATAAGTGGCGATCGCCCGGAGTTGATACTAATATGGAGCTGACAGAATTGACAAAAATTATGTCAGCTCCAAGTTCAATACTTTTGCGCTTGTTTGTGAGGTACATATAGCCTTTCAAGCGAAAGATGAGGTATGCCGAGGTATGCTGCAACCCTTACAGTGTCAAGCTTTTCATGGCAAAACTGATACCTCACCTTTTAGATAAAGGCTATAGCTCTTGTAGAGATACGGCGTCGTGCATTGGTGTCAACAAATAGGTCAAACCCACATTCCGGCATGGATTGAAACCCCGGGCCCACTAGCGGGTCCACGCTTTGGACTTGGCGGGCCCAAAGCTTGAGTTGACACGCTTTGGGCTTGGCCCCGCGTCCCGGAGGCACGAGCGATCGAGCGGGGTGTACTTCATAAACCTGGAATCTGCTGTATATCAAAATTGGGAGATTAGCTCACGGTTTGATTGCTTACGTTAGCAGCGATCGAAGATGCACTGCGCTTTGCCTCCTAACACAGGCGGTTGCTATACCTTAAAACTAGAAATAGGAAAATATCCCAATGAAGTTAGACAAGTTTGTACTAGCACAAAATATGGCCTTTCTAATAGCCATTCCACCAGAGAGTAATTTGGCAAAATTGCTCTCCTTTTGCTTAGCGACAAAGGCTAGACAAAATACAACCGGAACAGAAATCTTAAAAATCACCTGTGAGCTAATGGAAAACCCATCTAATTTGCCCTATTGGACTCAAGACGTGATGGGACTCGATTTAGATTACACCAGTGAAGAGTGGAAAGCTTTAGGAGAAATGGGCATCAACGATGCAGAGGAGTTTATGATTACCCTGTCGCAAGAATTGGAAAATTTGAGTTTGTAATATCTCGCCCTGGCGTCAGCCAAGAAACTGTCAGGTTCCAAACACTCTATCAAAAGCATTCATCACAGCCGGATAGTTAAAAAACCCTGTCTTTAGACAAGGGCTCGTCAACTTGCAAGAGAGAAAGAAAAATATGTCTTTAAATGTTGAACTTTTAGAGCAAAGTTTCGAGAAAATCAAACCTCGTGCTGATGAATTTGCCGCTACCTTCTACGAAGAATTGTTTACAGCTCACCCAGAGTTGAAACCGCTGTTTGCTACAACTGATATGAAAAAGCAAAAGAAGAAGCTGATTAAGGCTCTGGTTTTAGTAGTAGAAAATCTCCGCTCTCCAGAAGCTTTGGAGCCTGTTCTAAATGCCTTGGGAGGCAGACACATCGGTTATGGAGTAATTCCTAAATATTACAGTCCAGTTGGAGAAGCACTACTGAGTGCTTTTGAGCAGTCTCTCCAGCAAGATTGGACTCCCGAAGTAAAGCTGGCGTGGACAGATGCCTACAGAGCAATTACTGCTTTGATGTTAAAAGGCGCAGGTGTAGTTTCTTCACCTGAAAAAGTTAAATTAGAAACAGAGGTAATTCCAGAAGAATCGGTGACTGTACCAGCTAATCACCAACTAGAATTAATTCCAGAAAAAGAGCCAATATTTGCCGTAGATATACTGGAAAGCAGTTTCGAGAAAATCAAACCTCGTGCTGATGAATTTGCCGCTAACTTCTACGAAAACCTCTTCATCGCTCACCCTGAATTCAAACCGATGTTTGCCAATATAGATTTAAAAAAGCAAGAAAAAAAACTCATAAATGCTTTGGTATTGGTAGTAGAAAATCTCCGCTCTCCCGAGGCTTTAGGCCCAGTTCTGAACGCCTTGGGAGGCAGACACATCGGCTATGGGGTAATTCCTAAATATTATGGTCCAGTTGGAGAAGCACTGCTGATGGCTTTTGAGCAGTCTCTCCAGCAAGATTGGACTCCCGAAGTAAAGCTGGCGTGGACAGATGCCTACAGAGCAATTACTGCTTTGATGTTAAAAGGCGCAGGTGCAGTTTCTACACCAAAGGTTGTCCCACATGAAAAAGATGTCACCCACAATCAGCCAAAAGAATCAAAGACACAATTACTGAACGAATCTAAGCCGATCGCACCACCAACCGAGGAACAGAAAAATCCTTTAGTACCAATTCAGTTGGATGGTGAAATTATCCAAAAAATGCTCTTGAAAATAACTGATACTTATCAGCAATTTCAGGGTCAATCATTGGTTCAGCGATCGGGTGAAGTTCTTAAAGGAATTTTAGGAAAATTCATTGATAATTTTTGGACACAACCCGCCTGGTTAGTGGCTAGCGTTTCAGCCGTTTTGTTCATCATAATTTATGTAAACGCGGCGGAAAATTCTCTGCTGGCAGAGATTTTGGAGAGTGCTGATGCTCTCAGTCTTGTCGTTGCTTTAGTTTTATTCATTAAGGAAGCTCCCGATCGCCGGAAGCAATTTCACTACCAAGCTTGGAGTACAGTTGATGCAGCACACAGCGTAAAAGTTAGCTATGCAAGAATTCTGGCACTCCAAGATTTGAACTCAGATGGTGTTTCTCTGAGAGGTTTGGATTCTCCTGATGCAGAGTTAATAGCTATTAATCTCTCTGGTGCCAATCTGAGTGCAGCCAATTTGAGTAAGACGGATCTCAGTAATGCAAATTTGAGCCATGCCAACCTCGATAATGCTAACCTCAGTCAAGCTAAACTTGCGGGTGCTAATCTCAGTGATGCCAACCTGAGTTTTGCTCGCTTGAGTCAGGTTAATCTCAGTAATGCCAACCTCAGTGGCGCTAATTTAATTTGTGCGGACTTGAGTAACGCAAATATGAGCGGCGTCAATTTGAGAAATGCGAGTTTGAGTGGTGCTAATCTGAATAGTACCTACCTAAGTGGTGCAAATCTAAAAGGTGCTAAAGTTAGTATTTCTGACCTGAGTGGTGCTTTGCTCATAGGTGCTATTATGCCTGATGGATCGAAGTATAAGTCTCTGGAAGATGGGGTCACAAATGAATAAATTGATGCCAACTTTTTTATGACTTTGAGGTCTGCTTTTCTAGTAAAATGGTGACTACCCCTGGGAGCATCTCATATTTGTAAAAATACTTCTTTTGACTCCTTCTTTCTTCCTCTTTCCTCCTGTCTCCTGTCTCCTACCTCCAATTGTTAGCTGGGCCGCAAAAGTGAGATGCTCCCATTCAGAAGTTTTGTGGATTCTGGTTTCTATGACTTGCATATTTAGCCTTTCATACCGTAAATCAGCAACGCCTAAATTCACTGTTGACTGTTAACATCATGTATGAGTGCAACCGGAATTGGTATTATAGCGGTTATCAAGCGTCGTGAGGTATGCCCTATGCCCTATGCCACATAGTACCTCATCTTTCTGAAAAAGGCTATACATCTGCGGTTAACCTATCAATCCAAGATTTATACAAGAGTTTTAGTCATAATTAATTCTAAAATCTAAAATCGGACTATGATCCTTTCTTTCTCGTCAAAATTCCTTGACTGGGACTGAACACCAAAGCAACCAAAAATAATCCAAACACAACTAATACAATTGCCGCACCAGACGGCATATTCAAATAATAGCTAAAATACATCCCAGCCACGCTAGCTGTAATTCCAATAAGCGCTCCCAATCCCATCATTAAATGTAACTCTTTTACCAACAAATATGCAGTAATTCCCGGCCCGATTAACAGGGAAATTACTAACAGCGCCCCCACAGTTTGCAAACTCGCGACAATTGTCAGGGTAATCGCCGAAATCATTCCCAGGTAAATCCAGTTTACCGGCAAACCTGACGCTTGCGCTCCCAAAGGGTCAAAAGTATAGAATAGCAGTTCTTTGTAAAAGATTTTAACCGCCGCCAAAATTATCAAAGTTATGATAAAAGTCTGCTGCACGTCAGCGGGTGCAACTGATAAGATATTCCCGAACAAGAATCCGTCTAAGTCTAGTTTGGTTGTTCGCAATATACTAATTAAGGTGACGCTAATTGCTAGAAATGTAGACAAAATTAATGCCATGATAGCGTCAATTTTTATTCGCGATTGCGATTGAATCCACGCCATAATTACGGCGCTGATAATTCCTGAGATAAATGCGCCGATGGAAATATTGAAGCCCAAGGAAAATGCAACGGGCAATCCTGCTAATACTGAATGGGCAATCATGTCTACCATCATTCCCATTTGTTGTACAATTAAGTAGGAGCCGACTACGGCGCAGAGTATTCCTAACAAAATGCCGACGGCGATCGCATTTCGCATGAACTCGAATTTTAGTGGCTCAATCAGCAAATTTAACATTTATAGAAGAAGGAAGTTCGGCAACGGATTTAACGGATGATGGAAGATGATTGAACCGCGAAGACGCTTTAGGCGAAGCCGCGCGTCAGCGCTAGGACACGAAGGAAGAAGGAAGAAGGGACTTCCCCTTTGTCTCACGCTGCAACTAAGCTGAAATCGTATCCATAGGCTTTTTGAATATTGGTTGCGGTGAGGACTTCCCGGCTGGTTCCAGCGGCAATTAATCGTTTGTTGAGTAACAATAAATTATCGTATTGTTTTAAGGTTTCGCCTAAATCGTGACTGATTACTAGCAATGTTTTATTTTCGGCTTTGAGTTCGGCAAAAATATCGAAAATAATTTCTTCTGTTGCTTTGTCGATCGCATTAAAGGGCTCGTCGAAGAAGAATAAATCGGCTTGTTGGGCGATCGCCCTTGCTAAGAAAATCCGCTGCTGCTGTCCCCCGGAGAGTTCGCCAATTTGCCGATCGCGCAAATCCCACATTCCCACCCGCAGCAAAGCAGTTTTCACCAATTCCTGCGACTGCTTCGAGAAACTGCGAAACCAACCAGTCTGGACAGTCCGCGCCATCATCACCGCATTTTGCACAGTAATCGGATAATCCCAGTCAATTTGCGATCGCTGCGGCACATAAGCCACCCGCGACAACTGTTCCTTCAACAACCGCCCCTGATATTTTACCAAACCCCGACAGGTAGGGATCAATCCCAGCATCGCTTTCACCATCGTGCTTTTCCCCGCGCCGTTGGGGCCGAACACCCCCGTTAACTGTCCGGGTTCTAACTGAAAATTCACGCTGTTGAGGGCCGAAATTCCTCGATAATTCACAGCCAAATCTTGCACTTCTAACATAATTCCAGATTTTGAGAACGATTCTTGTTCGTAGCTACTAGAATAGGATAACTCTAAAAGTAATAACGATTATCATTCCAGAGGTAAAAATGTTACAAAAATTGACCGGAAAAACCCGCAGATTGTGCAGTGTGGCGGTTTTGGCAATGGGTTTCGGGCTGGTTGGGTGCAGTTTGGGCCCGCAAGCCAGCAATTCCACGCCCCAAAGTAAGGGCGCCAACTTGCCGAAAGTCGTCGCCACCACTGGCGTTATCTGCGATATAACGAAGGAAATAGCCCAAAGTTCGATCGACACCACCTGTCTAATTAAGCCCGGAGAAGACCCCCACGCCTACCAAACCAAGCCAGAAGACCGCAAAGCCATTGAAACGGGCAATTTGATTTTATACGGCGGCTACAACCACGAACCAAGCATCATTAAATTAATTAAATCCAGCAGCAATCTCGCACCCAAAATCGCCGTACACGAGCTCGCCGTTCCCAAACCGCTAATGGGCGAACACGAACACGAACCGGGGGAAGAAAAAGCAGAACAAAAATCCTCAGCCACCGACGAAAAAGTCCCCGACCCTCACGTTTGGCACAATCCTCAAAATGGCATCCGCATGGTAGAAATAATTCGCGACCAATTGAGCAAAGTTTCTCCAAAAAATGCTCAACTTTACACCACAAATGCCGCCAAACTAACAAATGATTTAACAAAAATAGATACTTGGATTAAAGCACAAATTGCGACAATTCCGGCCAACCAACGCAAATTAGTCACAACTCACGATGCACTGAGTTACTATGCCAATGCTTACGGCTTAGAAATTGCTGGAGCTTTGCAAGGAGTGACCACAGAAGAACAGCCCGCAGCAGCAAGAATCGCGGAATTATCATCAGAAATTAAGACTGCAGGAGTGCCAACAATTTTTGTAGAAACCACAACTAATCCCAAGTTAATGGAGACTGTAGCGAGGGAAGCAAATGTCAAAATTTCTGACAAAGAACTTTACAGCGACGAGTTAGGAGGCCCCGGCACCGGTGCTGATACCTATGAAGGAATGCTGAAAACTAATACTTGTGCAATTACTTCTGGACTCGGCGGCAATTGTACTTTGCTCCCCTAGGGCGTGTATCGCGCACGACAAACTTGTTGAGCAAGCAATTACATTTACTGTCATTGCGAGGTTGGTGAAACACAGGGAAGCAATCGCAGAATTTATCGAGATATAGCCTTTCAAGCTTTGATATGAGGTACTATGCGGCATAGGGAATAGGGCATACCTCACAATGCTTGATAACCGCTATAGCTTAAAATTGTTGGTGTGCAGTGCAAGCCCTACGGTTAAGCTACGTGCGCCCGAAAGCTCCCTACATTTGCTGAGTGCACAGCAAAACGCAGCTATCGCAATCGCAGGGGTTTTCGATTGCAGTTGCTGCATCTGCGATGAATTTAAGGCAAATTTTCCTCATCATCGCTAGTGGGGGGTTTTTGGCCAATTCCCAATTGCTTCTTAGAGGATTTTAAGTTTTTCCAAAGAGCCTTAATATCTTTATAGGCTTTTTCCGCGCTAATCTTCCCTCCTGTTTCCAGCGAGCAAATATAAGTTATTTTCTGAGCAAATTCCTGCAAGTTGGCATTAAACGCCAAGTTTTCTGGCGTAAAATCACCGTAGTAGCGATTGCGAGGATGTAAAAAATCTTCCCGCTCTTTCATAGGCCCCTCCTAATTCAAATTTTGGTTCTCTCTCTGCTATTAATAGCAGTCTTTGCACTTAGTATCGCGATGCTAACTTACTCTTATTGTATTCCGCTGGCAACAATTTTGCTTTTTCGCTTTGTACTTAGCCTGTCAAGGGAATTTTAACCTTTAATTACCCGTATTTTAACCTTAAGTTAACCTAAAAGCACAAAAATTGGGAAATGCGCTGTTCGCATCTCCCTTGAGATATATTTTACGGTTAGTGAACCTATTCTGAACCGAAATATTTATTTGTGGCACTCGCAGCCGGCGTGGCCGCAGCCTTTGCCGTTGGGATGTCCGTCAGCGCAAGCTGTGGAACAGTATGTTTTGCCGTCTTTTTCAATGGCATCGCTGGGGCTGACAGCGCACACGCACGAAGGACAAGCACATTTTGTTTGGGTGGCTGTAGTCATTTGAGATTCTCCTGGTGGATTTGTTTGCCTATACCAATATATGAACACATATTCAGAGATAAGTCAAGGAAGTAAGTGTAAAAGTTTTGTTACAAAAGATTGACCGATCGCACTAAAATGAAAATGAGAATTAAAACAAGCCGGGATCGAGATGCCACCGAAGTCTGCTGTTAACGGAGCGATAGGTCAGCCCGACCAACAAAACGATACACCAATGTGCGATCGCCCGCATATAGTTGACAACGTGCGGGCTGGGGAAATGCAAACACAGGTGCTCAACACGGCAAAAGCTCAGCGCATGGCAGAGTTTTTCAGTCTTTTGGGAGATGCGAACCGGCTGCGGCTGGTGTCGGTGTTGGCAAATCAAGAATTGTGCGTGTGCGACTTGGCGGCGGCTTTGAGTATGAGCGAATCGGCGGTATCGCACCAGTTGCGGGCGTTGCGGGCGTTGCGGTTGGTAAGTTATCGCAAAGTTGGGAGACAAGTTTTTTATAGTTTACTTGATCGCCACGTTTTAGAACTGTACCGAGCAGTCGCCGAACACTTGGACGAAGAATCTTAATTAGTCATTAGTCAGTAGTCAGTAGTCAGTAGTCAGTAGTCAGTAGTCAGTAGTCATTAGGAATTCTTGTCGGGGCGGATTTTGTAGGGACGAGTTCACAGATATCTGTGATGAACCTCCAAAATATTTATCAACTCGCCCTCCCCAACCAAAGATTTATCTAAGCGATTATGTTTAAAACTGCCCCGACTAGAAACCAGGGCTGATCCTGATATTATGCTTCGACAACAGTGTGACCGCAAGCAACTACAGCCTGTTTAATAGACTCTTCCGAGGCTTTGGCATCCACGGTGACAGTCTTGGCTGCTATATCTACATCGACTTTAGCATCGGATTCAACTGTTTTGATGGCTTCGGTAATAGTGGTTCCGCAGCCGGCACAGACGATCGAGGGAACATGAAGTTTGAGTGGCATAATTAAACCAGATATTGTAGATTGCAGGATTTATTCTCCTTTTATTTTAACCTGATTTCGGTTGGCTTTCATAATATTTGTTGAAAGTTTAGCTGCGGGTAGAGAGTCAGGCATTGCTTTTTGCTGTCTCAGCAGTGGGCTTTCGGTGCAATTCCGGCAGGGGTTGAAAACCCCGGTCGGATTGATGATTTTAGTCCCAGCCGAAGTCTCGATCGCACAATTGAGCTAATCTCTGATTGTGCGATCGATAATACGCCTTCAATTGCTCGTATACTTTCTCGTCTACGGGCGAATATTGAGTAGCGTTGTGTTTTTGGTATGCTTTGAGTTGGTGCGGCGGCAAGCCTAGAAATTCTAACACGCTGTTGTACGTGACTGCCGGATTAGTATATAAATCTTCGCTTTTGAGGATTAAAAGTTGTTCTTTAGGAAATAGTTTCATCCAAGCAGGGAGTTGGTCGGCGTAGATGCCGCGGCTTAAATAAGAGTGGTGTTGGTGTTCGTAACTAAAGTAAGTTGGGTCGGCTAGGAGTTTTTCTAGTTCGCCTTTTAGTCTTTGGGGTTCTAGGGCGATCGCCTCTTCAAAAGATAGCGATTCGTATTGAATCTTAATATAGTAATAGTAGTGGGAAATCGCGCGGTCTACAGGGTTTCTCAGCAAAACTATTAATTTGACTTCTGGACATAAATCGTAAATTCGCTGCGGAACTTGGGGGTGAAAAATGTAATAGGGGCTGGCTTCTCCGGTGATTTTGTGTCCGCGTTCTGCTGCTGTGGGAAATTGGGAGTAATACCATTCTGGGCCTTTGTCGAATTGGAGGTCGAAATAATGTATTTCTTTGACAGCGGCGGGGGCGATTTGGGGATGTTGGGTGAGACCGGCGTAGAGGGATGTTGTGCCGCCTTTTTGAGCGCCAATGATGATGAAATGTGGGGGATTTGGGGTTGGTTTCACAGTTGTTGAATTTTTGTAGCTCTTAATAATCGATCGCCATTTTAATACCCAGCGTGAAAAATTGTTGCTGCCCTATGGTCGATCGACCTCCTAGGGATTGGCCGCCGCGCCCGAATCCTGTCAATTTAACCCGAAAATTCACCCGAAAAATTACTCGTTACCTGGCTCTGCCTGGTAACGCAGATCCCGAGGCTCTGCCTCGCTATTGAAAATCGAGGCAGAGCCTCTAGATACGGGTTCCCAGGCAGAGCCAGGGAACCAGTTAATAGGGGTTTATAGGCAGAGCATAGGAACCCGTTATTTTATCAAATGCGCCCCGGCGATGAATTGGAAACGATCGCGATCGCACTTCAATAGCGATCGAAATCACTTTAGGGCTGAACGCTGACAATAGGATAGAACTAGACTAGAGTGGAGTTACCCAGCCCAAATCCTTGCGGAGCAAATCTTTGGGAAAAAAATATATTGCCTGCGAGTTCGATCGCCCGTTTGTCGGTTTTATTTTTTCGCTAAAGTGCACATTTTGTAAATTTCTGCAAGGGTTGATATGGATGTTGTGGAAATTGGGAACAATAAAGGTGGGATCGTACTGTTGAGCAGTATCTACCTGCAATACCATCTCTGAAATTATTCAGGAAGGCGTCAATGTTTAAAAGCAAATTATCCAAAGTTATCGTAGTGCTGTTGCGGCGGATTGCTGGCGTGACCAGATCTGGGGCGAAACGGCTGATGAGAGCAATGCTGCAAGCCCTCATGGCTATGAGCCGCCGGGCACAACTGCCGGTGGCGGGCTTTGTGCTGCCGACGGTGACGATGGTGTTGCTGGTAGTTATCTTGTTGACGGTGGCGATTACTCTGCGATCGTTCGATCGGGCAAATACGGCCCGTAACGTGCGCGTGAACCAGCAGGTGCTGGCGGCCGCCACTCCCGCGCTCGATCGGGCGAAAGCAAAAATTCAGTATGCCTTATCCCCTCAAGGAAGCGGAACACTTGATACACCATCAGACTTGAGCGTTTACCAAGCGCTGGATTCAGATCGTTTTAAATTTGGAGATGAGGAGGTTCTACAGATTAAGCTTGGAAATGACGACAGTATAAATACCGCTTGGAGGTTCCCTGTTGATACTGACAACAATGGTGTAAATGACACCTATACTTTATACGGGATATATTTTCGCAGCCCTCCTCGCGATCAGGAGACAGGAGACTTTAATAGATCTAGAAATAGTTTAGAAGCCAGAACCCCTCCGATGTCGCTATCCCAAGGTAGCGATATCTGCAAAGCAGCAGCAGGTACTAGCGCTAGTTTGGTAGGCAGTACGGACTGGTACAAAGGTGAGGGCGTACTCAAAAAAAGCTTCTTTGTATACACAGCAAACGTGCCGATCGAAGGTAAATTCAAAGGAACTCCAAGTTTCTCAGCTTTGGAGTATCAACAAGACCAAAAACGCATTCCACTACAAAATAATGCGGTGGTTTATGAAGATGATTTAGAAGTATCTCCAGGCCCGCCGCTGCGTCTGAATGGACGGATATTTACTAACAGTAATTTTATGGTCACTACCACGGACAAGGGCCCGGTAGCGTTCTATCTCGTTAGCAGCAAAGAATCGTGTTTCTACAACCTAGAAAATAGTAAAATAGTCGTTAGTGGTAATGTGGTTAACGGCTGGTCGGGAAATGATGGCGCAACTGGCCAAGAAATAGCCGTTCATCTATTTGGGAAAGAGGCTACTGATCCAGTCACCACAAAAGCAATCAAAGGCCCAAGCGACCAATCTGTAGCCTACAAAGAGGGTGCTTTGGGGGTCATGTATAATAACAAGGCTTATTCCGATCGCATCGGTCTATTAGTTTCCGAACAGGAAAAAAATGCTGCGACTTCCGATCCCCAGGAAGTTAAAAATGCCATTGCTAAACAAGTGGAAGAAGAAACTGACCCCACTGCTCCCAGCGCCGATCGTCAAAAGGAGATTCGCGGAGAAAAACTGGAATCTTACTTTAGATTGCGGACGCGCAAGGTGCCGTTTGCAGAAGTGTCGGCCACTGAAGACGCATTGGCTGGCTTTGTTAACCCTGCAACAAAAATCGTAACTACATCTCCCTTCGGCGGTACTGGTGAGGCTCTGCGACCGGTGGATGCTTGGGTTATACCTTCGGATGCGAACACAAAACTCGATACTGCAAGTGTCAGGCTACCAGCCAACAGCCCGGAAAAGGTACAGAAAGATAATAAAGAATCCGAGTTAGGCGATCGCATAACCGTAGGAAACAACCTGCCAGCACTGCGATGGGATCTAACACTGGGAAAATTTGTGGGTGAAGGTGAAGAAGGAAGAGACCTATTGGGAGTTAATTGGAAGGATGGGGGCGAGCGCTACCGGGAGCCCCAAGTGAAGCAGTTCGCTGATGTAGGGGGAGCAGACCGTGACGGCTTCTGGGAAAAAAGTGCGGCCCAAGCACCTAAAACAGCAGTTGATGGCATCGGCGGACTGCGGGTAATCACCGGGGCTGGCGTTTACGAGCGCACCAACTCTTTCCTGCCACCTCCTAAAGTATTCAACCCTGCTGCTGTTCTTCCAGCAGATCGAGTATCAGAGTTCTACGACGATCCGACAACTACTGCTGTAGAAAAATTCCCCGTTGTTTGGCCAGACTCCATGCCGATGTCACCAGGCCCAAATTCTAAAGTCTATAACAATCAGGCTGCCCTTGGTAATGACCCCTGGGAGCTTTTGCCAGAGACGACTTGGGAAGATTTGCCCAAAACTCTGACGGCAGACTTAACGGGAACCATTGACCCCAAGACTCCCAAGTATGCTAAGGGCGACTTGCGGATGCGCGCCACTGCGATCTATCACTACGCAAACAACCCAAGCGATCAAAATGCTAAATTAGCTGATACCCCGCTGGCTTGTGTCAGCAGCTATTACGATCCCAGCTACCGATACAGCAAGGGTGGAACTCTATATGATTCGACTCTCAACCGTCCAGATTTACCGGAACAAAACGCAAAGGGTAAATCCAACAACGGCATCGTCTACGGCCCTCCAACAGCCGGACGGCCAGGTGCGATTTTGACTTCCGCTCTCCAGACTAACGCATCTCTGGTGCCGGCTGCTGGAACACCAGACGATCGCTTGAACTATCAAGCCAGTCTCGTCTTCCCCGATGGTCGGTTTGTCAACGAGAACTTAAGGAAGGCTTTGCAGAAGGTTGACACGGAACGCAGCTTGTCGGAAAAAGCTGCGATCGACTCTACTCTGTGCTCTTTTAAAATTTTGGCGGATCCGACAGCGGTTGACGATAAATATCTGAAACACGGGACAATTCGAGAAGTTGCTTTTCTCAATCCTAGGGAAGTTAAGGCGATCGACAAGGACGACCCAGATACTGCTGTGGATGAGACTTATACCCTCAGCAGTCCTTTAAGTTCATCCGCTGGTAGCGGCTTGATGGCTCGCACTCAGAGCGCTAAACTAACAGGAAATTACGACCTGGCTCTAGCAGAACGAGAACCCCTAGAAATCCGGGTTACGCAATTAGATATCAATCAGCTCAGCAAGAAAACGATCCCCTACAATCGACTGCCTAAGATCAACACTCTTAACCCAGAGTATATGCTGCCTTACAGTGGCCTAATTTACGCCAGCCGTGACGATGCAGCACCCGATCGCAGCGATCGTACTCCGAATAGTCTTGGCAATGGCATTGATGCAACCCGCAGCAAATTAAGCAGTTCAACGGATTCTCGCCTAGACCCCAGCCGCCGCCCCCACGGAATTATGCTGATTAACGGAGGTAGCTTGCGTCGCCCGACAAGTGTAAAGACGGTGACAGACGTACTCAAAGAAAAGGGTTTGCTGTTGACTTCTAACCTGCCGGTTTATATCCAAGGCGAATTTAACAAACACACCCAGAGAGAATTTGGTACAGGTGTAGCAACTGCTTTTGATTGGACTCCTAGCAATTTCTACGGTCGCAAGGGTGACAACCTGAATCCCGATTTTGCTTGTAGATCGGGAGATCCCCGATACTCTGCCAAATGCTCAGGCAGCGATAATTGGCGAGCGGCAACAGTGCTCTCGGATGCGATCACCCTGCTCTCAGAGCCAGTGTCAGGTAATTTACAGGACGGCTTCCGGTACGGTTCCCGCAATCACGGAGATTTTGACCTGAGAAATAATGCAGGTACCGCGATCGTCGGCTATGACTTAAATGGCGATGGTGACACCAGTGATGTCGGTTTTAATGAAGCTGACTTCGGGTTTGACCTCAATGGAAATGGGACTACGAACGATACGGGCGTTACCGTTAAAGAGACCGATGTAACGGCTAAAGCCGCTCGCAGGATTAACGGTTTTGGTGCTAACAACTACGTCACTAACGGTTTGAGTAGCGGTGCTCCAGTAAAGCCACATTTTGACATAATCAACCAAGAAAAGTTCGGGCAAAGCGCGGGGACTACCAAATCACCAACAGACGCAAACTACAGCAGTAACACAGGTGATGCTCCCAATAGCTCATACTTCAACAATTTCGTTACGCCAGTTCAGCGACGGGCTAATTTTCCAGAATATGTAATGGAAATATGCCGGAAGTTGCCTGTTTCAGCTTGCGGGCCTGATGACTGGGTAGTTGGCATTGATGCTGGTACTGCTGATAATTTCGATCCTCCTACACCAAATCCAACACGACAAGAAATAGAAAAAGCAAGCCTTGTCCCAGCAGCTACACCTCTTGCTCAACTTCTATCAGGTACAACAGCTAGACCAGCGATCGATCCAGCAGATAGACGATATCCCCGTCGCGTAGCTTTTGTGCGAGACAACTCAGGTAAGCTGTTTTTGGATAGCAACGGTCGCCCTATCGCGCTGGGAATTGCTAGCCCCACTCAAGTAGCTTTCTATGGTACTTCCACAAATCCTGTCACTGTGGACGCTACCCCCATAACTCCTGTCACTGGTCAGCCTCAGCTAGCAGATAACGCTCTTTGGTATGCGACCACCAAAACTCCCCTTACTCCCAACGCTCCGGCCCAAATTGACTATGGCAATACTAACCCTCTGTTTTACGCCAAACTACCCACAGCTAATGTTGAGCAGCCACAGCTAAGACCTACTTTGCAGATTCAGGCGACAAATAGTAATCCTGCAGGTGGTGGTACCCCTGGAATAGGCAACAACGCCAACGAGATGCGATGGATTCAAAAAGCAAAAACTACCGAGTTTAACCTCATAGTCGCCTCAAATGACATTCCTTCACGTCGGCTCTCTGCCACCCTTGGCGACAACAATGGTGGTATGCAAAACTTACCGCGCTTTATGGAAAATTGGAAAGGCCTAAAAAACTCGATCGCAGGTTCGTTTATCCAATTCAAGCGCAGTGCTTACGCAACTGCTCCGTACCAATCAGTGCTTGCTACTACCGGTTCGGCTTTTACTGCCAAGCTATTTGAAACTGCATCCGATAGCGCCAGCCCGTACAAAATCGAAACATCAGGAGGTAAGATCGGCTATTTCGTTGCACCCGATCGGGACTGGGGATTTGATGTCGGTTTGCTTTCACAGCCCCCTGACTTGTTCGCCCAAAAATTCACTCTCCCTGCTTCTCAGAAAACACCTGACGAATACTTCAGAGAAATCAGCCGTGACGATCAATGGGTGAAGTCTTTACTCTGCGCCCAAAAATTGAATTCCTCCGATCGCACTCCATCTGGTGTATATGCTGCCAATGACAGCGCTACAAAACCAAGAACAGACTGTCCTAACCTTTCCTAACATTGAAACCCTCACATTCCTGAGTTCCAAATGCGGAGTGCTTACCATGACCAAACGCCAACAGCCACAAAGTTTACAGAAGTCCCAAGAAGCCGGCTACACGATTATCGAGTCATTGGTAGCGATGATAGTAGTTTCGGTGCTGATGATTGCGATCGCCCCTGTGATGGCTTTCTCAGTAGCAACTCGCGTCCAAGCCAAGCGGATAGAAATGGCAACTCAAGCTGCCAAAACCTATATTGAGGCACTCAGGTCTGAGGCGCTAAAACAAGGAGGCCCTATTCCGGGGTTTCCGGCTCCGTCCACAACCGACAATAAATTAGAGGACACCCTCGCCCCAACCGACATCAACGCTCTTTACTGCATAGACAAAGATTCGGATCAAAAATGTACCGCTGACAGCAATCAAGACCTTGTAGTTCAGGGCTACTACTACAACTCATCAGCTACAGATCCGATAAAAACAGGCTACAACTTAATTGTTCGGGTTTACAGGGCTAATTCTTTTGCTAGTGGCGTCGGCACACTAACAACTCAGAAGAAATTACAAGCACAGCAAGGAACTACTACCGCAGGGCTGGGAAATCTCCGAGCGCCTTTGGTAGAAATGAGAACAGAAATAGGTGCTAGCGATCGACAAGGTGCTTACAACAATTTTTGCGATCGTCTCGACCGCACCCAGGGCTGTACAGAATAACAAAAGTCCCCGTGATAAAATTTAAAATCGCTCCCCCATTTGACAAAGGAAACAGTCAAAATGAAAACTTTACTCAGGTTGCTTCTCAAAAGTCAGCACCAACAAAACCGCTCTCGCCCAGATCAAATAGAAAAGGGCATGACCCTAGTCGAGCTATTAGTCGGAGCGATTATGGCATTTTTAATCATCACGCCGATGCTCGCGTTTGTAGTCGATATGCTGAATACTGACAGGAGGGAACAAGTCAAAGCAAACACCGATCAAGATATTCAGGCGGCGGTTGATTTCATCGCCCAAGATTTGAGTCAAGCCATTTATATTTACGATAACGATGGAGTTAATGCTATTAAAGCATTCCTCCCGCCCACCGTCACAGGAGAAGATAAAACTCCTATTCTTGTATTTTGGAAGCGACAACTTCTCAAGAATTCTCTCCCTGTGAATAGCCTGACTCCTTTACCAAAAGATTGCGACCCAAATGCAGTACCAGGTGCAAAAGGAGACTGCAACGATACCTATGTCTTATCATTAGTTGCATACTACCAGTTTAAAAATAAAGACGATACTTGGTGTCAGCCGTCAGGAGTTCTTTGTCCTACCCGCATTGCTCGGTATCAAATTCAGGACGGATTGAGAGACAGTAACGGTGTTCCATATTCTGCACCGGCGGTATCTAAAGCGCAAGAAATAAGTGGCGCTTACAATGTCGGTACTCCCAGCAATACGCCCCCAGCTTTTGACATTGCTAAGCCCTTGGAAAATGTTACAACCAAAGCTACTTGGGGCGTTGCTGAAGTATTGGTTAACTACATCGACCACAATAAAGTGTCATTGGCAGGCACTGAATGCAAGATTGCTCTTGGTAATCCTACCGATCCAAAAGATACAACAAAATCTTTAGAAGAGACAACGCTACAATTAAGCGACCAAGATACAAATAGCTTCTACGCTTGTGTAGATACAGCTAAAAACATAGCCAGAGTTACTATCAGAGGAAACAGCCTCCGTCGCCTTCAAGCAGATGCTCCTTACAACCCTAAAAGTCCGGCATTTTTCCCAACAGCAACCGTGCAAGTACAAGGTCTAGGTGGGCTAGGAAAGTAACTGATGGCTGAAACACATTTCCGAATCGCCCTCAGCCGATCGCACAAACAGGATAAAACTATGAAAACCCCACCAATATTATTAAAATATTTGCATAACTTAACCGCCAAAGCCCGCCCAAATTTCCACAAAACTGCATCCAAAAAGAACGATGCAGGATTCACCCTTATAGAAGTGCTGATCATAGTCCTGATTTTAGGTATATTTGCTTCGATCGCCGCCCCAAGCTGGCTGGGATTCATCAACAGACAAAGAGTCCGCACAGTCAACGATCGAGTTTTCCAATCATTACGACTTGCACAAAGCGAAGCAAAGCGAACTAAGCGCGAGGTCACAGTTACATTTTCGGCCCCACCTGTCGATCCGCCAACAATTACGTTTAACCCGCCACTAGCTACGGGTGGTAATACCCAGACGTTAAATGCTGGAGGCGAAATTAAACCCGGCACCATTGCACTTTTAACGAATGCAACTGGTTCTGTTGTTGGTGCTGATCTTCCTCTCAACTCGATCATTTTTGACTATCAGGGCAATGTAAAAAAATTACCAAGTACAAATCCTGCAATTCCTGGGCGATTTATAGTCGCAGTTGCTGCTGTTAACGGCGGTGGTAAGCAATGTGCAATAGTCGAAACTCTCATAGGAGGGATGAGAACTGCTGAAGGGGCTGAGTGCACGACGCCCTAGTTTTTAATCAATTTCATCGTTCATGAGGATATGTCTAATACATGAGAATCGCTAATCATATGATCGATCTCCCTTTAGTAGCATTTATGATTTTTTTATTGGCAATTATTGTTGTCACAAAGAAACGGCTTAAAAATGACGAGTTCTACACATTAGTGATTAGCATACTACTATCTTTTCTATTAGCAGAAGGAGTTTGTCGATTCTTAAATATAGGCGATTCTAGGGTAGTTATATGGCAGGAGGAACTTGCTCCAGGACAAATATATGCCTATAAACCCAACCGCAAGTTATTATATACTTACCCAGACAATCCTCGAAGATATTTTAACGAAAAGAATGAAGTGTCAGGAACCATAAATGCCAAAGGATTTCGGGGATTGGATCGAACCTTTGAGAAACCTAATGGTATTACCAGGATAGCATTCCTCGGTGATTCCTTTACCCTTGGGATAGGTGTAAAAGATAACGATACCTTGCCAGTAAGTTTTGAACGCGCAATACAATCCAAACATCCTAAAACACAGGTTCTAAATTTTGGAATTTCAGGAACATCCACGAAAGAACAAATCAAGTTGCTTGAGGAATATGTAATAAAATTCCAACCAGACGTAGTAGTAATCGTAGTATTTTTGAATGATGCAGACAGAACAGGAACAGTTAACTTTATGTCTCGACCAAAGGTACTGGCTAAAGTTAGAAAAAACTCGTTTTTTATCAACGCTTTAATCGACAGCATTGAAAAACCTATCCTATATCAGCAGATGATTCGTCATTACCAAGATGGTTATTTAGAAAATAGCCCCGGTTGGCAAACAATGAAAACTGCGCTCAGGACAGGAAAAACGCTATCCGAAAAACAGAATTTTCAGCTTGTAGTTACAATATACCCGGTACTCTTTAAACTAGATAATAGTTATCCATTTACGCATATTCACAAAACAATAGAAGACTATTGTGCTTCTTTGAAAATTCCGTTTTTGGATTTATTTAATGGATTCGTTGGTCAAAATGATTCCAAGCTTTGGGTACACAAAACCGATCAACATCCCAATGAAGTAGCAAATAGAATTGCGGCCGGAGAATTATCAAAATTCTTTGATAGCAATAACTTGATTAAAAAGTAGTCAACCAAGTGCGATCGAAGTATTGACGTCATTTCCATAGAGGTATTGGTAAGGGGCGATCGCTATTTTAGCGCCTGCCCTAGATCAGCGGGGGGTTCAAAACCCCCGGCTGATAGCGTAAGTCCTCTCTAAGAGGACTTTAGAGGCGATAGGGGCGATACCAGGCTACCACCTTCTTCAGTCGGTTTCAACCGACTTCTGCTATGAGACGGGGGTTTAAACCCCCTGCGGGCGATCGGGTAGATGCCAATTATGTAAATTTTATTTAAGCGCCCTATACATTAACCAAACTCAAGAACTAAAATAAAGAAAAAATAGCACCTCCTAGCTATTTTTTATTAGCTAAATATCAAGGAGTGCATCTACGTGTCAATATATAAAATGCTCAAAGGCAGAGCCGCTACATCTGCCGCCGGTTTTACAATGATTGAAATGTTGATAATTATGGCAATAGTGGGGATATTTTGTGCGATCGTCACCCCCTCTTGGCTAATGTTCATCAACAACCACCGTTTGAATGTATCAGTCGATCGGGCTTATTGGGCAATGGAATTAGCCCTAAGCAACGCCAAACGCGACAAAATAGCATGGCAAACCAGCTTCAAAGAAGTAGTCGGAAAAAACGTACAAGTAGCAATCCACCCAGCCGAGATTACCCCAGCCCAAGTACCACCCAGTCAATGGAAAAACCTAGAACCGCAAATTCAAATAAATCCAGATGAAACAACACTGCTCAAAGTTAATGAACACAACAAAGCCACAGGAGAAAAAACAATTCGGCGGGTAATGTTCAACTTCCGAGGTTGCGTCGTTTATAACAGTACCGACGAGTGTGGCCAAACAAGCCTGCAAGCAAAAGGAACGCTGACACTATCTCATCCCGATTTAAAAAATAGCGATCGCTGCATCATCGTCTCCACTCTCTTAGGACACAAGCGCACCTCCCGCAGACAATCAAAAGCCAATCCAAACAACAAAGAAAGATATTGTTACTAACATCAAGTAGCGATCGCACAAAGCCAGTTTCTGCCGATATTTCTGGTGACTCAACACAAATTTTCGCAGCAACCGGAATTAATATCAGCCTTCAAATTGTGCGATCGCTCCTTCATCCCAGAAACCCCGTTCATATCAAATCCGGTACCATCGGAATTATATAGCAATACGGTTCACTTAACATATTTATGCCCCGGAGATCCCCCTCGCATCCCCCTTAAGAAGGGGAGTAGGGGTTGACTTTGATCCGATTCTTGTCCCACCCCCTACTCCCCTTTTTAAGGAGGCAGGGTGGATTAATTGTCATCCTAGAAATAGGTACGTAATTGGGCTTTAGCCCTCTTTAGACGTATATATAAAGAGGGCTAAAGCCCAACTACGTACCTTTATTAATATAACACTTGCGTCCCAGACGCGAGCTTTGAGCGGTGCTTTCTGTCGTTTCAGATTTCTTCTCCCCACAATAAAACCACCCTGCTTTTTAAGGGGTGTGCCAGGGAGATCGTCTTAAGTAAACCGTATTGAATTATATAGTGCGAGCCTCCCCGAAGAGCGATCGACTTCGCGAAAACGATCGCACTATCAATCATTAAAATATATAATTCCGATGCTATCGGAAACCATATCACGCGGCACTTCCTACTTCTTCGTCGGGGCAATCTTCTCAATATTAATCAGCGCCTCCATCACCGACTCCACAATCGGCGCCGCCACAAGTCCCCCCGAACCGCCCTTCGGCTCATCAATCACCGCCAGCACCACGTACTTAGGAGCTTCCACAGGCATTATCCCCACAAAGCTAGTAATAATCGCCTTGTGAGAATAACCCCCCCCAGCATTAGCTTTTTGAGCCGTGCCCGTTTTCCCAGCAATCCGATAGCCGGGAATTTGTGCAGCTTTCCCCGTACCGCCATCCACCACAGTTTCCATCATTTCCAAAACCTGCTTAGTCGTTTCCGGCGAAAACACTTGCTTCGGAACAGCCCTCGGAAGCTTCCAAAAAGCTTGACCCTCGCGATCGAAAAGTCCCCGCACAACATGAGGAGTTACCAACTTACCACCGTTGGCCAAAGCTCCGTTAAGCTGCACCAACTGTATCGGAGTAATCGAAAAACCTTGACCAAAAGCAGTAGTAGCAACTTCCACCGGAGAATTAATAAATTGCTCTCGATTTTTAAGCTGACTCGTTACTTCAAAAGGCAAATCACTTCCCGCAGTTTGTCCCAGTCCGAGTTTTTCTAAAGCTTGATAGTAAAGAGAAGGTTTCATGCTTCTCATTACGTGCACCATCCCCACATTACTCGAATGTTTCAAAATATCAGTCACCGTAGAACGCCCGCGAGCGCCTGTTTGTTTGTAATCGGAATTTTGGATAGTCCAGCCATCGATATAAATCCGACCTTCGTCATTAAATACAGTCTTAGGTTTGACCACACCAGCTTCTAGGGCGATCGCCACATTAATCGCTTTAAAAGTCGAACCAGGCTCATAAACATCAGTTACAGCCCAATTTTTATAGCGCGACAAATCGAAATTAAAATATTGATTCGGGTCATAGGTAGGTTCCGCCACCATTGACAGTAATTCCCCGTTGCGGGCATCCATCACAATCACCGCGCCCCGCTTCGCCCCGTATTCCTTCATTTTGTCCTTGAGAGCAATCCGCGCCGCCCGCTGCAAGCGACTGTCGATCGTCAGTTGCAACTTCAAATCATCTAGCTGCACAAAACCAGCCGTCAGCCGATCGGGCACCCAACGTCCGTCGATCGACTTGCTAAATTGAATCGACGGCATCGATCGTTCCAGCAAATTCTGCTGACTGTACTCTACCCCAGCTTGTCCCTTCCGTTCCCCATCCACATAACCCAAAACATCCGCCGCCAACTCCTGCTGCGGGTAAAAACGCTGCTGCTGTCGCACCAACTCCAGCCCATCCACCGGAGTGCGTTTAATTTGCATCCGCCCCACGCGATCGGCCACCTCTTGAGCCAGAGAATCGGCAATAGTAATACCCGTTTCGCCCAGATTAAACCGGCGCAGCAGTTCAGTTTCCGGCGTATTGCCCGGATTTCGTTCGATCGGCAGCATCGGAGCCAAGGTAGCCGCCACTTCAGCCTTTGTATGGTTGAACAGCTTCGGGTGAGCGTAGAGCGTGTACACTTGTCTGTCGATCGCCAAAACATTGCCCCCGCCGTCAACAATCGGGCGTCTCGGCACAAACGGCTTAGACTTGAGAGTTTGCTGCTGCTCGGCCTGTTTCCGCAGCGCCGGAGCCCGCGTCACCTGCAAATAAAACAAATTCACAGCCAACCCCAGCCCCCCCAACATCAACACCGCCCACACAGCCCACAAGCGAAACTTGGAGCGTTTTAAACGCTCCAAGGGTGGCCGAGGCTGCCTGCTAGCAGTAGCAGAAACTCTAGGTTTGGCTGGTTGGCCCCACCAAGTGCCATCCCTCGACGCTTTTGGACGTTTAAAGTTCGGCGATCTGTAGCGGTCAAAACGGGGATCGTAGCTCATATAGCCTTTCTCAAAAAGGTGAGGAGTTGAGATTTTAGATTTTAGATTTTAGATTTTAGATTTTAGATTCTTCCACTTCACGATCGAACAAGTGTAAAAAGCATTTTTTTATTATAGTGCGGGCTTCCCCGCTCGCGTATTGTACTCGATCGGGGGAAGACGCTCATATGAGAGCTCGAACTAGAAACCTGTTTTCTGGAAACGTGGCTATTGTGGTTTCATGGGTGCTTCCTTTAACCGACACATCTTCAATGCCAAGATCCACCTCAATAGCCCAGTGGCGTTTCCTCGCCCGATCGATTCTTGATAGCGGGTTCTTCAGAATTTGGTGCCACCACACCGGGCGATCGGCGATCGGGAACCGGTTGCAAGAAAATCGTATCCGACGGCTTCTGCGGCATCAAACCAGTTTCTGGGTTTTGGGCTTCCTTAGCAAGTTGGTGTTTCAACACTTCGCTAGCAGCAGTCAACTGCTGTTCGCGGAGTCGCAAAGTTTCCAGCTTTTGATACTCCTGACTCCACCGCTGCTCGCTGTAGACAGTCAAACCGTAGAGACTCAGAGCACCGCCTAAAAGCAGAAGCGCCACCGCTGACGAGGCGCGCTCCACCCGCAAAAGAGACCGAAGCCACATGGGCTGCCGCTGACGGTCGGGCATCACTTTCAGCACCGATGCTTCGGCGCGAGGCCGTGGCTGTGCCTCGGCCACCTCGTAGTTGGGCAATTGCGGCCCTGTCTTAGCCCGTCTAGCTCTAGCAATAGAAGTAACTTTGCTGTTGGGTTTTTCTGGGGCGGGCTTGTTGGTCGATCGAGAGCGGCGAGAATCCACGGATCTAATAGCAGCGGTCATACAGTTCACCAATACGTAAAGTGGGTCAGTTTCAGCTTTAGAACTTATCAGAAAATTGGGTTGAAAACCCCGTCTTTTGAGGACGGCTTTTTTCCATTGTTTCCATTGTTAAGTAAAACAACAAATCCATCTTAACAAATGAATATGGTAGAATAACTAAATCAGACAAGATGTAAAAACCTACCCCCGGACTGGGGGAAAGTCTACGCCCAAAAGATTTTTGAGGAGATATGACTACGCAGCTACGCTGCAAACGTAGTCAGCGAAAGGAACCCACGCTTGCGTGGGATATTAAGACATAAATGTCTTAAGAATCCCCTTGCCTTAAGGCCGGGGAGTGTCAATCAGTTTACCGCTGTCTCTTGCCGGAGGCAACAGCCAAAGCCTGTGTAGCTTCAACTATCTGAAACTGGACAATCAATATTTCGGAATTATAACAATCTGTCGATCGATTTAAATAACTGGTTCCCAGGCTTTTTTGTAAAACAGATATCACTCTTGAAGAGCCTCGCTTGGTACAAGGTAAGCTCTTCCTCGCCTGTGGGCCATGCTTGCCCTCGAACTGGTAACGAGTCAATAATTTAGGATTGTTATAGCATTTCGTACCGTGGGGCAGGCGGGAACCTTAAAAGCCTCTGGAGACATCGACACTCTCCATTGACTCAGGAAATTCCTCGCCGGCATCGCCGAGTCGCCGAAAGAGCAAACCCAGAGAGCGATCTTGCCAATCTCCGTGCCTTTAGCGGTCGTGATGATGTCAATAAACATACCTGATAAACCAACTAACCCAGCCTGCGATCGGTCACTTTGACTTGAGAATTTCAAAAAAAAAAATAAATCTTTGCCGGTTCCCCAGAATCTATGTGAAATTAATTAACAAATGCAGTATTGTAATCAACGAGCGAATCGTTGATCTATTCGTGCCAGCATTGTTTCTCAAGTACACTATTCCCTTCCTTGCGATGGGTTTTCAATGTTTAAGGAGTGTTTATGAACAAGGGATTAATTCGTTTGACTTTGGTAGTGGGCTTGGCAGCAGCCCTCGGAGCCTGTGGCGGTGAAACCACCACTACTCCTCCCAGCGGTACTGACACCACTACTACTCCTCCTCCTGTTACTTCTCCAGTACCGAAGGAATCTCCAAAAGCTACTCCAGGCGCTGGTGCAACAGTTGCCCCTAAAAAGGCTCCCTAACTACAGCTATATCGGAGTCTAGGCCCAACCAGCCTAGCCTGCGGGTGAAAAAGGTTTGCTCCTCGCATTTTTTCATCTCTTCAGTCTAGGCCTCAAGTTGGGTGTTAATTTTTGTGTGATGCTTTGACTACAGTTCAGTACCTCCCCTTACTGTCGCAAAGTCCGCTTAGCGCTCGGTTACAAGGGCATTCCCTTTCAAGTCGAAAATTTGACTCCAGGCCTGCCGGTTTTGAAACTTAAGCCTCTGACGGGGGGTTTGAGGACTGTGCCGGTACTGTTGCCTCAACTCGAAGGTCAACCCTCGGCGATCGCCTACTCTACACAAATTTTGCACTCGATCGAGTCTCGCTTTCCATCGCCGCCGCTGTTACCCGCAGACGAGAGTTTGCAACTAGAGGCTTGGACGATCGAAGACTGGCTCGTTGACATCCTCCCCGCCCTACAAGGGCGAAGATTCCCAAACCTCACGATTTAGGTTTCTGCTTCTGTCCCTTACGGGATTTCGCACCAGCCTTAACAGATTTACTCTGTTCAGGTCTTACGGTCGCTCCACAGACTGAAACGGCAAGCCCTGCCGCCAAAATGTTCTTCGCGGAGTTGATATCTCGGTCATGGCGCGTCCCGCAATTAGGACAATCCCATTCCCGAATATTCAACGGCATTTTTTCAACGATGTGACCACAATTTCCACATCGTTTTGAACTCGGAAACCAGCGGTCAATCTTAATTAAAGTGCGACCATACCAATCGCACTTGTAGTCAAGCTGTCTCACCAATTCCCCCCAACTTGCATCACTTATAGCGAGAGCAAGTTTGGGGTTCTTAACCATGTTCTTCACAGCTAAGTCTTCTACGGCGATGGTTTGGTTCTCACGTACCAACCGTGTCGTTAACTTGTGAAGATTATCTTTTCTTGCATCAGTAATTTCTTGATACACTTTTGCTACTTTAAGCCGTGCTTTATGTCGGTTGTTTGACCCTTTTTGCTTACGGCTTAAAGCTTTCTGCGCCCTTTTGAGTTGGCGATATTTTGCCTTGAATCCTTTGGGATTGGCAATTTTTTCGCCCGTGCTTAGAGCGAGTAAACTTGTGATTCCCAGGTCGATACCGACTTGATTCTCTGTTTTGGGTAAGGATTCAATTTCGGCCTCTACCAACAGGGAAACTGACCACCTGCCAGACGGTGCAAGCTTCACTGTAATAGTCGATGGCGTTGCGCCATCGGGCAGTGTCCGACTCCAGCGAATCGACAACGGTTGTGTACTTTTTGCCAAGTAGACTTGCCCGTCCCTGAATTTAAACGCTGACTAGAGTAAATTCTGCACTACCGCCATTACGTTTCTTTTTGAAGTTAGGGTATTTCGCCCGCCCATCAAAAAAGTTGGTGTAAGCTGTTTGTAAGTGTCTCAAGCATTGTTGTAATGGCACACAGCTAACTTCGTTAAGAAAATCTAGTTCTTCAGTTTTCTTCCACTCGGTTAGCCTTGAAGAAGTCTCAGCATACCCTACCCGTTTCTGTTCTGTGTACCAAGCTTCAGTTCTTACCGCTAAAGCACGGTTGTAAACTAAACGAGTACAACCCAGAGTACGTTGCAACAAGCTTTCTTGTTCCGGCGTTGGATAGAATCGGTAGCTGAAGGCTTTTAGTGTCATGCTTGTTTTGAATCTGCCATTTTACATAGTAGCACTTCTTGTGTGAAATAGTCCGTCTTGACAAAAGTTTATGTAAAGCCGTCCTATAAGGACGGGGTTTCAGACCAATTTTTTTTGATGAAAGCATCGGCATCGCTACTCGATTTGTTTACTACGAGTTTCGCGCCGGTGCGGGCAAACAAATTGACCCCTCTGTTTTAAGCCAATTAGTAATTCAATTGGCGCGCCGCCAGTTCGGTATTAACCCAGCCTGAGCAAAACTCGCCCAATTGCGGCTGAGTGCTGCTTTAGATTTTTTGCACCTGCGCTGGCAGGATGGTGCTTATTTGGTAGGCGATTCCTTGAGCGTGGCAGATATTACTGCTGCCGCCCTGCTGAGTCCCTTAGCTTTGATTCCTAAATACCGCACTGACTATCCTTGGCTGTTCGATCGCATTGCCCAAATCCACGAACTTTGCGGCGAAACCCTGCCTCCGGGATTTTAAAATCTACCTGTCGGGCGATCGCCCGTGCCTAAAAATTTCACTTATTCATCATCAAGTGTCCAGCGTCCTGAAACTAGAAACACGACATATCACATAACGCAGAAAAAGTCAATATTTTTTGACAAAACTCTAAAACTTTCAATTTGTTTTAAGATTCATATACTTAAGAGACGAGCAGTAAGATGAAAGCTCGATCGCCAGCGAAACAATCCGATTGCCTGCTGTGCGGGCAAAGGGGCGCGTGCGGCAGCCGCAGCACCGGCAAAATTATGCTAATCAGTGGTAGGATGAGCAATCAAAAATGTATCTAAATGTAAAGTGCTGCGGCGCTCTAGGTTTTGAAAGCCATTTAGTTAAAAGATTCAGGTAGGTAGTTTTATGCCCGCGACCGTACCCTTTGAACAGATTGACCGTATTGTTGGGAATCAGCACCACGATCCATTTGAAGTCCTAGGCCCCCACACGATCGAAAATAATGACAAAAAAGTCTGGGCCGTCCGAGCTTATCTGCCCAATGCGGATGCGGTATCGGTAGTATTGCCGGAGTCGAGGGCTGAATACCCGATGAAATCCGAGCATCACCCTCACTTTTTTGAATGTACGATCGAAACTCCAGAACTAGCAAACTATCAACTGCGGGTCAAAGAAGGAGAACACGAACGTTTTATCTACGACCCCTACGCCTTTCGATCGCCCAAACTCACAGAATTTGACCTTCACCTATTCTCAGAAGGCAACCACCACCGGATTTACGAAAAACTTGGCGCGCACTTCACCGAAGTAGACGGAATCACAGGAGTATATTTTGCCGTTTGGGCTCCGAATGCCCGCAACGTATCAGTTTTAGGCGATTTCAACTCTTGGGACGGCCGCAAACATCAAATGCGGAAATCTCAAAACGGCATCTGGGAATTATTCATTCCGGGACTAACCGTGGGAACTCACTACAAATACGAAGTGAAAAACCAAGACGGACATCCCTATGAAAAGTCCGACCCTTACGGTTTCCAGCAAGAAGTGCGGCCGAAAACAGCATCAATTGTCACCGACTTAGATAACTACACTTGGCACGACAGCGCTTGGATCGAACAGCGGCGGCAGACAGACCAACTGACTCAGCCAGTTTCGGTTTACGAATGCCACATCGGTTCTTGGCTGCACGCCGGTACAGACGAACCCGCGATGCTGCCAAATGGTGAAATAGAGCCAGCAGTTGCGGTTTCAGAACTCAAACCAGGGGCGCGGTTTCTGACTTATCGAGAATTGGCCGATCGGCTGATTCCCTACGTCAAAGATTTGGGATTCACTCACATCGAAATGCTGCCCATCGCCGAACATCCCTTCGACGGTTCCTGGGGCTATCAAGTAACCGGCTATTTCGCGCCAACTTCCCGGTACGGCACACCCGAAGATTTCATGTATTTTGTTGACCAGTGCCACGCCAGCGGCCTTGGCGTACTCGTGGACTGGGTACCGGGGCATTTCCCCAAAGACGGCCACGGTTTAGCATTCTTTGATGGAACTCACTTGTACGAACACGCCGATCCCCGCAAGGGCGAGCACAAAGAGTGGGGAACGCTAGTCTTTAACTACGGCCGCAACGAAGTTAGAAATTTCCTAGTATCAAACGCTCTGTTCTGGTTTGACAAGTATCACATCGACGGAGTTCGGGTAGATGCAGTAGCTTCCATGCTGTATTTGGATTATTGCCGGGAACCAGGAGAATGGCTGACCAACCAGTACGGCGGCCGCGAAAATATCGAAGCGGCAGATTTTCTGCGGCAGGTGAATCACGTCATTTTTAGCTATTTCCCAGGCTCGCTGTCGATCGCCGAAGAATCAACCTCTTGGCCGATGGTATCTTGGCCGACCTATGTAGGGGGCTTAGGCTTCAACCTGAAGTGGAACATGGGTTGGATGCACGATATGCTCGACTACTACCATATGGACCCGTGGTTCCGCCAGTTTCACCAGAACAACATAACTTTCAGTATGTGGTACAACCACAGCGAGAATTTCATGCTGGCTTTGTCCCACGACGAAGTAGTCCACGGCAAGGCCCACATCATCGGCAAAATGCCTGGAGACGAATGGCAAAAGTTTGCAAACGTGCGGTGTTTGTTTACTTTTATGTTTGCTCACCCCGGAAAGAAAACCATGTTTATGGGGATGGAGTTCGGCCAGTGGCATGAGTGGAACGTTTGGGGGGATTTGCAGTGGGATTTGCTGCAATTTGAACCGCACCAAAAGTTGAAGCTGTTTTTTAAGGATTTGAACCATTTGTATCGCAGCGAAACTGCACTTTACAGTCAAGATTTTGCTGAGGATGGGTTTGAGTGGATTGATTGCAGCGACAACCGGCACAGCGTGGTAGCCTTTGTGCGCCGCGAGAAGGATGGCGATGAGTTTGTGGTAACGGTGTGCAATTTTACGCCGCAGCCACACTCTCACTATCGCGTAGGAGTGCCGGAACCTGGTTTCTATACGGAGTTGTTTAACAGCGACGCGCGGGAGTACGGGGGCAGCAATATGGGGAATTTGGGGGGTAAGTGGACTGATGAGTGGTGGTTCCACAACAGCCCTTATTCGATCGACTTGTGTTTGCCGCCTTTAGGGGTGTTGATCTTAAAGATCGATCGAGAAAAAACAGGATTGCGTAGTGCTCAATAGTTTTGAGTAGGGGCGTAGATAGTGTTGACCCAAATTTACGCCAAATTTTCTCAATCTACTCATCTCTGTATGAGTAATACCATTTTTCTAAAGATGTGGTATGGATGAAGTTTTAGCCCCCCCGCGAGTTCGGGGGGGGTTTGGGGGGTAATATCTAGCGCTACTTTATGAAATTGGTATAATACCATTTTGCAAAAATAATGCAACAGTATTTGTAGGGTGCGTCGCTGTCTTTCAATCCCTCAATTTAATCGACAATTTTGCGACGCACCTTACACATATTGTAGAACAACCCTCTGTAACACTCTTGCCCAACAATTGTTATGTTGCACGATTTGTGAAAAATGGTATTAGTGCGGCTAATCGACCGGATATGATATCACAAATTATCTACAATTATCTAATATAAAATATATTTATATATTTTTCATTTGCCGTTTATGTATTGAGCAAAGACTTATACAAAAAATCTAAAAATAATTTATATTAGATAGAAAATGGAAGCCATACTTGTTCAAATAGCTATTACTTTCGCGATATTTACTAGCTTAAATATTCGATGAAACTTGAGGGGATTCAACTTTCACAACTTCGGAAATAGGCTGTTCTTCCCCAGCACTTAAATTCGGCAGCGGCATATGCTTCATTTCCCAAACCTTTAGCAAAATTAGATATTCATAAAAAGCTTGCAGCGTGCACCAAGCTAATCCCGCTTGACCGTCAAGAAATCCGCCGAGTAAAATATACATATAAAAAAAGCGCACCACAGGCCGCAAAGGCAAGCGCAAAGAAAAATCTTTCAAAGCGCGCCGCCTTTCTACCTCCGATGCGCCAAACAATAAATCCCACCAATTTACTTGACCTGCTGCTAATTGGCGAAGAGTTTCAGCAGCTTCGTCAGTCGAGTAGCGGTTGTGCTTTTCTATCCAGCGAGAAAGACCTTTGCTGCAAGTATAATGAGGGTAGGTTTCCTTTAAAAAGTGAGTGGGCCCGTTGCAGACTTCCCGTTCGGTGTGACCGTAGTCAGAAAACCACACTCGGTCTTTGCGAAACAGGCGCATTTGATAGCGGGGATATTGAGTGCTGCGGCGAATCCAGCGCTCCATAAAGATTACTTTTTCTGCTACGTAATACCCGATATATTCTTGACTTTCCATCGCCTTTAAGCATTCAGCAAACAGTGCAGGTGTCATCCGCTCGTCAGCTTCGAGGATGTAAACCCATTCGTACTTGCATTCTACTTCTTGGAGCATCCAAGTCCGCTGGCGTCCGTGACTTTCAAAGCGGTGCTGCACTGTTTGCACGGGATAGTTCTGAACAATCTCAAGGGTGCGATCGCTGCTGAAAGAATCAACTACAATGATATCGTCACAAAGCATTGCCGATTCTATGCAAGCGGCGATATCAATCTCTTCGTTGTAAGTCAAAATATAAATTGAGAACATTCCCAGCTTTCAGTAAGGGCAAACTATAGAAGAAGTCAGTAGTCATTAGTCAGTAGTCATTAGTCATTAGTCATTAGTCATTAGTCAGTAGTCAGTAGTCATTAGTCATTAGTTCTTAGTTCTTAGTCATTAGTCATTAGTGCTGTCCCCCCCCGAACGAACGTTATTAGTGCTGTCTCCCCCCGCGCTTTCCGTCCAACGTCATCAGGTAGAAGGTAGAAGATAGAAGGCTCTTCGACACTTCGTCGAAGGGTTCAGTGGAACGCTTCGCGGTTCCTGATTCTTTCGACTGCGCGAGCGGATAAACGAAGTCGTTGGGGAGGAACCGAGAAGAAGTCGATGTGAAAATGCAAGAAAATTAATGGCTTCAGTCATTAATAAGGTCGTAGCTGCCAGGAGCGGTTGCTATGTTCGGCAGATTAAGTATTTCTTGCAAGATATCTTGACTTACGGGTTCTAGGGGCTGGCGTAGGTCAACTTTTGCGGCGACCGAAGCCCAAAATTCCCATACTTCTCAATCCTGTCCAACCAACAGTAATGTAGCCGATCGCCAACAACAAACTGCTGATTCCCGTCTGCAAACTCGAATTTCTCGATCGAGTTCTCAACTCTTTCTCTTTTTGTTGCTTGCGGGTGCGAATCTCGTTACGAGCTTGAACGGGCAGTTCTTGGGCTTGCTGTTCCAAAAACTTGTCAAGGGCTTTCGGGTCCTTTTTCGAGTCCTGAAGCACAGCTTTCAATTCCTTGGGAACATCTGGACTCTTGAGTGCCTCTTGCAGCTTCCCCTCATCTTGCAACAGCGCCCCTATCTGGCTGCGGCGCTGGCTTTTGAGTTGTTCTACCTGAGCTTTAAACTGGTCGCTTTTAATTTGCGCCTCTAGTTGATTTTCGGCTTGTCCCGCTTCCTTATCGACTTGAGCCAGAGCATCCTTGAGTTCCAAGCGAGTATTGTTGAGGTGAACTGGAACCAGCAACAAGTAAATTAGCCCTAACAAGCTGGAAATCAATAGCGCCCAGAATCGCAAGTCAACCCAAATATTGCGCCGCTCAATAGAGACTCCGCTGCTGCTGTCCACCCAAAAGCCTGTCATCAGCAGGGCGATACCCATCAAAGGAATAATGCCCCGGTCAACTATCTGAGTTGCTGCGGCCAACTGCCAGCCTCGATTCATAATGTCGGAGGCTTCTCCCGGCAGCGATAGAACAATGCAGTCAAGCAAAGCAGACAGAATCAAGATAATCCCGACTACTTTTAGAGTTCGAGCTGCTACTGAAGAAAATTGACGGTTGTTAGTTGCTTTCATAATTCCTGTTAGATGATTCTACACCGTTAGATTCAACGAAATTTTGTTTAATGGGTTAAGTGGTAAGAGGGATCATACCCCTTTTTGATTGGTGCCTTGGGGATCTTCGATCGGGGAATCAATGATGAGCTAAGGGTTTGGAGCTAGCCAGCAGTTGTGTTGTTTTTGGGGAACAGGTATTAGTTTCTCATACTCGCTTGTTGATTCGCCTGCGGGGTTCACGGGTGGCAGCCCGCGTCACACGATCGCGCGAGGTTCAGTTTCTTGCTCTCTCTGTGGAAACAGAAATCCTGAAGGTGAAAACCGCCTTTAAGACGGGAAACTCCGCAGACGAATCAAACTCTCCCCCATTTTATGAGTTGGGAAGCTCCAATCAGAAGCAAGGCCGATCGGGCACTTCACGTTATTTTCCACCAAAATAGCTCGATCGGGTACTCGCCTCCACTTTACTCCGGTTTTCACAGGCTCTCGCCGGGCCGCCATTAAGCGCGAGTTGCTGCACGCTCTTTTGGCGAGTTGGGCCACCGGAGGCAGTGCGCTGTGTCCGGCGGCTGTGGAACTTGTGGATATTCCCCATGCCGTTGGTGCTGCAAGGATTCTGCAAGAGTCCCAAGTTGGATGTTCCCTCGTGGCGATCGAACTGCCGTTACTGAATTCCACTGAGGATTGATTTTGAGGGCTTGAACACCAGTCGAATAGTTAGGGTACATCGCGATTTAACTGAGTGGCACGGTATCCATCTGTTTGGCAAATTGCAGATACACGAATAGAATTTTTTATCCTGTATCTAAATCAGCAAAATAGAAAATAAATTTTATTTATGGTTTTTTTAAAAGAAATCAATAATTGCTAATCATTCATTTTCAACTAATAAAAATTTGCGGATATAGTGCTTGATTTTTTGAGGAAAAAGGTACAATTGATCGCGTTTTTTGGTAGGATGATTCATCGCTGTTCAAATTTCCTAGTGGTGGATGTAATGATTTCTGGTGTTTACACGTTGAGAGAACTCGAAGCAGCGATCGCATCCGCTCCCGATAACTGGCGTCCGATCGTGTTTACTAACGGGTGCTTCGATATCCTGCACGCTGGCCACGTCCGCTATTTGCAGGCGGCAAAAAATTTGGGACGGACGCTAGTTGTGGGCTTGAATAGCGACAAAAGCGTGCAAGCTATCAAACCGCAACAGCCGGGATTGCCACCGCGCCCGATCGTACCGGAAAATCAGCGAGCCGAAGTATTGGCAGCCCTCAAACCCGTAGACGCGGTAGTGATTTTTTCCGAAATTACAGCAACTAAACTGATAAATATCCTGAAGCCAGATATATACGTTAAAGGAGGCGACTATCAACTCGAAACTCTGCCGGAAGCACCCGCTGTTATCGCCGGAGGCGGCAAGATTTCCTTGATCGAAATAGAAGTTCCTAGTTCTACGAGTGCGATCGTCCAACGCATTTTGCAGTTAGGTACTTAACCCTCGCTTGCAAACAGCAAATAGTGAGTTAAACTCATAAACTGCCCCATCAAAAACACTCAAGTGTGGCTTCTCGTACAACTTCATCCCAATGGCTAAGCAGGAGATAATTTCAATGGAACTCACCAGCAATAACACGATCGTGGAAATTCTCGAAAGACACAAAGCAGAGTTACTAGCAGACTGGCTCAAAGAACTGCAAAATACCGGGCTGCGGCGAGACGACTTGATGAGAGCCAAAGAATTGCGATCCGAGTGTCAAGAGTTCCTGCAATTGCTCCAAATAGCATTGCAGCAGGGTAACTTTAGCGACATCCAGACACCAGAGTGGGAAAATATGCGGCTGATGCTGGCAGAAGTTTCGCGATCGCGCGTTCAGAGAGGCTTTACCCCGTCAGAGATCGCGAGTTTCATTTTATGCTTCAAAAAGCCATTGTTCGATCGGCTTTGTCACGAATTGACACAAAACCGCGACGCACTTGTCGAAAAACTTTGGCTTTCCACCAGCTTATTAGACCAACTAGGCCTTTGGGTGACAGAAATCTTTCTCAAAGCTCGCGAAGAAGTAATCGAACGCCAGCAGCAAGAAATGCTCGAATTGTCAACACCAGTAGTCAAACTTTGGGAAGGAATTCTTGCTTTACCCATGATCGGGACTCTCGACAGCGCCCGCACTCAAATAGTCATGGAAACTCTGTTGCAGGAAATCATGGAAACTGGCTCAGAATTTGCAATTTTAGACATTACAGGCGTGCCGACTGTTGACACTTTAGTCGCTCAACATTTATTAAAAACCGTCGCGGCGGCTCGTCTCATGGGTACTGAGTGCATCATCAGCGGCATTCGCCCGCAAATAGCTCAAACCATTGTTCATTTGGGAGTTGACTTGCAAGATATTTTGACAAAAGCAACTTTAGCAGATGCTTTTAAAGTCGCCTTGCAGCGCCAAGGTTTAATTATAAGAAATCTGAAAGAGGAAAAATAACAAATATTATAGTCTGGTGTAACGTCGGCGGTGCGCTTGGTTAATTGGTAATGGGGAACGGATAATCGGAAAAAAGCTCGCCCGCCGCCTATTTCACACAAATTGAGAACCGCTATATTGTCTCCAGTCTCAAGTTTTATTCAATTCAAAGCTCAAAGCAAGGTGAATTTATGATGATGGAACGGATTCCGATCCTGCAAATGGGAGAATTTTTGTTAGTCACAATTCAAGTAGATATGCACGATCGCTTGGCAATGATGCTGCAAGACGACTTGACGAACCGGATAGTCAAAACCGGAGCAAAAGGTGTTTTGATAGAAATTTCTTCTCTGGAAATTGTAGATTCTTTTATCGGCAGAATTCTTAACAATATCGCTACCATGTCGCGTATATTGGATGCTGAAACAGTTGTGGTTGGGATGCAGCCTGCGGTGGCAATTACGCTGGTTGAATTGGGGCTTTCTCTGACAGGAATTCGCACAGCTTTAAGTGTTGAAAAAGGGATGAATTTGTTGCATAAGTCCTTGGGTTTTCCTACGGATTCAGGATTGCGATCGATTGATTGATTGTTCCGCAATTTAGGGGCAATAGGTAAATAACTCTGGTTTGTTTGTAGATAGCTTGTTGACTAATTCAAGATTGATTTTGGGAAACTTGGTCGATCGGGGTAGGTCTTATGTTTTGTGGAGAAATTCTATTTTGGTACAGTAGCCGCCATGTCAAAACGTGAGACATTAGAAATTCGATCGTCCTCCGATATAGTCAACGTCCGACAGCAAGTGCGAACTTTGGCTGTAGCAATGGGATTCGGCTTGGTAGACCAAACAAAAATCGTTACTGCAGCTAGCGAACTCGCCCGCAATACTGTAGACTACGGCAAAGGGGGAACGGTAACTTTAGAAATGCTCCAATCAGGTAAGCGCACAGGGCTGCGGCTGATATTTGAAGACAAAGGCCCGGGAATTCCAGACATTGAATTGGCTATGACTGACGGTTATACTTCCAATCGCGGTTTGGGTTTGGGGCTTAGCGGTTCTAAGCGATTGATGCACGAGTTTGAGATTGTTTCTAAAGTGGGTAAGGGGACTAAAATTGCGATCGTCCGCTGGCGGTGAAAGAGTAGATGGGGAGTGGGGGAGATTGGGCGAAATTGGGCGAAATTGGGCGAGAAACCGGGTTTGTTCGAGTTGGGCGTTTGGTGACGAAAAATATTCCAAGAAACCCGGTTTCTGAGATGATGAGTAATTCGGAGGGGCGAGAAACCGGGTTTGTTCGATTTTGGCGTTTGGTGACGAAAAATATTCCAAGAAACCCGGTTTCTGAGATAATGAGTGATGCGGAGGGGCGAGAAACCGGGTTTGTTCGATTTTGGCGTTTGGTGACGAAAAATATTCCAAGAAACCCGGTTTCTGAG
>NZ_JAUBTX010000050.1:42053-47041 GCF_036705185.1 Microcoleus sp. B4-D4
ATGATGAGTGATGACTACCCTTCGACTTCGCGAGCGGGCAAGATGACTAATGACTAATGACTACTGACTAGCTTGAGATTAAAATTACAAAATAATGATAAATGCCTTAGCCCTGCCCGTAACAGAAGAAAGTCAAGTCGGAGAAGCGCGGCGAATTGCAGTCGCCCTCGCGGCCGAAGTCGGATTTGATGAGACCGATCGCGGTAAAGTAGCAATTGTCACCGCCGAAGCTGCAAAAAACGCGGTAAAATACGCCAGCGAAGGAGAGATTTTGCTGCAAACTGTAAAAACAGACGCAGGATATAGCATTGAAATAGTATCGTTAGACCGGGGGCCGGGAATGGCAAATGTCGGCCAGTGTCTGCGAGACGGTTTTTCGACTGCGGGAACTCTGGGAACCGGACTCGGCGCGATTAAACGCCTTTCTAGTTTTTTTGATATTCATTCTGTACCGAAACTGGGGACAGCTTTATTAATGCGCTTGGAACCGACTCAGAATCGCCTGGAAACCTCCCAAAACAGCAATTACTTGGAATTTGGGGTCGTCAGCTTGCCGAAAGCAGGAGAGCAAATTTGCGGGGATTCCTGGGCGACAGAAAACGATCGGGACAAAAATCTAATTTTAGTTGCTGACGGGCTCGGCTACGGGGTTTTGGCGGAGGAAGCTTCGCAAGAAGCTGTCCGGGTATTTGGGGAAAGTGCTAAACTCGGGCCGAAAGCTATTTTAGAGAAGGCGCACGCTGCTTTAAAAAATACCAGAGGAGCGGCTGCTGCGATCGCCCTGATCGATCGTACCCAACAAACAGTCTGTTTTGCCGGAATTGGCAATATCTCTGGTGTAGTCGTGACAGATAACCGTAGTCGCAGCATGGTTTCTTACAACGGTACTGTTGGACATCGGATGCTAAAAGTAGCAGAATTTGTCTATCCTTGGTCGCCGCATTCCTTGCTAGTCATGCACTCCGACGGTTTGGCGACGCAGTGGGATTTCAACCGCTATCCGGGTTTGGCCGCGAGACATCCGGCTTTAATCGCGGCGGTGCTCTACCGGGACTTCAAACGGACTCGCGATGATATGACAGTTGTCGTGGCTAAGGTAAGACAACCAGCTTAATACATACCACTTTCAAAAAAAAATGAAACTGTAGGCGAGAACTCAAACATGATAGTCATCAGTGATTCCACAATCGAAAATCGAAAGTCGAAAATCGAAAATGGCATTAGTTACCCAATCCTGACGACGGAAGTCCGCTTTGAGCAAGATATCGTACAAGTACGCCAAAGAGCGCGCCAAATTGCTAAGGGGCTAGGATTCGATTCCCAAGCACAAACTCGCATCGCCACAGCAGTTTCCGAAATTGCCCGCAATGCTTTTAAATATGCAGGCGGCGGTAAAGTAGAATTTATTGTGGAAGGGGAATCGCGCCAATTTTTTCGGACTCGGATTTCTGACAGCGGGCCGGGAATTGCTGATTTATCGGCGGTTTTGAGCCCCGATTTTCGATCGCAAACCGGTGCGGGACTCGGTTTGGCGGCGGCGAAACGGTTGATGGATGACGTGCAAATCGATTCTTCGCCCGATCGCGGAACTGCTGTACAGTTAATTAAGCAGTTTTCTAAACAAATGCCTGCTCTAAGCGCGATCGAACTCAATAAATTAGTTGACAAACTAGCGCGCCAAATTCCCGAAGATCCCTACGCCGAAATCCAGCAACAAAATCAAGAATTGCTGCGTACTTTAGACGAACTCCGCCAGCGTCAAGAAGAACTCGTACAGTTAAATCAACAACTAAAAGATACCAATCGCGGAGTTGTGGCACTTTACGCCGAATTGAACGAAAAAGCAGAATTTCTCCAGCGCGCCAGCGAACTCAAAACCAGCTTTCTCTCCAATATGAGCCACGAGTTTCGCACTCCCCTAACGGCAATTTTAAGTCTTTCCGAGATTTTGTTAGAGCGCCTCGACGGAGAACTTTCACCAGAACAAGAAAAGCAAGTAAATTCTATTCACAAATCTGCCCTTTCTCTGGCAGAACTTGTTAACGACTCGTTAGATTTAGCCAAAGTAGAAGCTGGAAAAGTCACTGTTCGCGTTGCTGATTTTGAAGTCGAAGATTTGTTCAGCGTGCTGCGGGGAATGATGCGCCCCCTGCTACCCCAAAACTCTGCCGTTACTCTGATTTTTGAAGCGCCTCGGGAACTTCCAACCCTCACAACGGACGAGGGAAAACTTTCTCAGATTTTGCGAAATCTGATTTCAAATGCTCTTAAGTTTACTGAAGCCGGCGAAGTGCGAGTTGCTGCGGAAATGGAAGAGGAGGGAACTGTTACTTTTTCCGTGGCAGATACGGGCGTTGGTATTCCGCCAGCAGACCAAACGCGGATTTTTGAAGAATTTGTCCAAATCGAAAATCACTTGCAGAAGGGCGTGAAAGGCACGGGATTGGGATTATCTTTGTGTAAGAAAATGACTGAATTTCTGGGGGGAAGTATTGAAATTGAAAGTTCGCCCGGAGCGGGATCGACTTTTTTGGTCAATTTGCCGATCGTCTATGATGGAGATTTAGAAAAACCTTTGGAAATGTCTGCTGCTAAGGGGGTGAAAACACCGCTTTTTCTAGCAAATTCTCGATCGCCTGTGCGGGATTCTGCAGCAAAAATTTTGGTGGTGGAGAATGAAGAGTGTCTTTCATTTTCCCAAGGACTTGCTGGCAGAAATTCATTGTATCGCGATCGGGGCTGTCAGCGGTGCTGAATGTTTGGGATCGTCGGTTAGTTTTTAGACTGGTTGCATCAATCTTCGATTGGTCAACCGCAGATTTGAGGTAGATAAACGCAGATAGACGCAGATAATTTTCAGCTCGATCGGACTTACGGTTGAAACCAGGTTGAGAAAAACGAAGTTTATTTAATTTGCAACAGCATTTAACACTTGTGCTGTAAAATGTATCAGTTCTCAGTTGCCGACTGTACAGTAGGGACTTAGGCTGTGTTTTTGTTTGTGTTAGCGCGATCGGCTAAAATGCAATACGGTTCACTTAACATATTTATGCCCCGGAGATCCCCCTAAATCCCCCTTAAGAAGGGGGACTTTGAGGACATTCTTGTCCCACCCCCTACTCCCCTTTTTAAGGGGGGTTAGGGGGGATCTGTCTTAAGTGAACCGTATTGGGCTAAAATGCACGCTCTCTCTCGTTTTTAGCACAGGTTCGATCGCAAAATAATGCAACCTTAGCTAAGATCCAAAGCTAAGATCCAAACCCTTACCAAAATAAGCTCTTCTAAAATCTTCAATCTAAAATCGCCAAGCCAAAATCTAAAATCGCATGACTTTCATTTCCCTTCAATATGTCCTATTTTTGTTAGTTTTGTTAGCAGCTTACTGGTCAGTTCCGCTGCAGTGGTGGCGGCTGTTTATCATGCTGGTAGGTAGTCTGATTTTTTACGCTTCGCTGCAAATTTGGTACATTCCTCTGTTGTTAGTCAGTATTGTGTTTAATTACTGCTTGGCGATGGCGATTGGAGAACCTCTAGATTGGCGGATTGCTAATGCTTCTTGGAACCGCCGCCGTTTGTGGTTGCTGTGGATCGGAATTGCGCTGAATGTGTTGCTGTTGCTGGGTTTTAAGTATGTGCCTTTTGTATTGAGTTCGATCGGCACTTTGTTGAATTGGCCAGTTGCTCTCGACAGCGCTAACTGGGTAAAAACTCACGTCATCGCACCCTTGGGATTGAGTTTCTTTTGCTTTGAGTGCATTTCTTATTTGATTGACGTGTACCGAGGCGCACCGGCGGCTACTTCGCTGCTGCACTTTGCTGCTTACAAGTTGTTTTTTGCGAAACTGATTTCTGGGCCGATTACTCGCTATCACAACTTGATCTATCAACTGAAATCCCAGAGTTTTCCGACGCCCGATCGCATTTCTGAAGCACTTTGGACGATCGCCTTCGGTGCAGTTAAAAAAGGTCTTTTTGCTGACAACTTGGGAATTTATGTCGATTTAAGCTTTACCAACTTACAACGGGCGGGAAGCGAGGATTTGTGGCTGGCAATTTTTGCTTACGGGCTGCAACTTTATCTCGATTTTAGCGGCTATGTTGACATGGCGCGCGGTACTGCTTTGCTGCTTGGTTGGTATTTGCCACCAAATTTTGACTTCCCTTATTTTACTACCAGCATCGGTGATTTTTGGCGGCGCTGGCACATGACTTTGGGCGATTGGCTGCGAAATTATTTATATTTTCCGTTGGGTGGTTCCCGCGTCGGTTTGTGGCGCACTTGTCTCAATTTGTTCACCGTCATGTTAATTGCGGGAGTTTGGCACGGGGCGGCTTGGGGATTTATTGTGTGGGGGGCTTTGCACGGTTTGGCTTTGGCGCTGCACCGATTAACAGATGTGACTTTTAAGCGGTTGGGAATCGAGTTTTTGTGGGAAAATCCGATCGGGATGGCGATCGCTTGGCTGCTGACTCAGGCGATGGTTTTTAGTAGTTGGATATTCTTCCGCCTTCCCGATTTAAAAGATTCTGGATGGGCGATTTCCCATTTGTGGGGACACCCTGCTGACGTACAGTTTGCTAATAAAGTTTATGTGGAAGCTTTGGGTTTGGACAGAGTGCAGTTGGCTTGGATATTGGCGGCTGTGGCTGCAGCAATGCTGCTTAATTATGGCTTCAATCGCATTTTGAAAATTGAGTTAAATTGGCCGATGAAATTGGTATTAGTGCCGCTTTGTTTCTACGCAGTTTGGCTGTTAGCTCCCGAAGGCGGTTTGCCTTATATTTACTTCGATTTTTAGGGCATTATCTTAATATAGGTTTGTAGTAAGGACTTTAGTCCGCTTTGTAACTGGTTCCCAGGCTCTGCCTGGGAACCGATGTCCAGAGGCTCTGCCTCGCTTGGCTTTCATCGAGGCAGAGCCTAGGCTGTGTACTTTGTTCGTTTTTATGGTAAAGTATTTCATACAATAATAGTGTAAAAAAAGAGT
>NZ_JAUBTX010000051.1:0-46234 GCF_036705185.1 Microcoleus sp. B4-D4
AGGCAATCCTTTAATTTGATGGCTCCACTTCTGGGGTACATTGAACTTATCTAATAGCTGGTAAGTAAGTGGAGATAGAATAAACTCAAGTTCTGGGTTGTTCTGTAATACTCCAAGTACGCTTAATCGGTCTTTTCTTAAAGTTGTACAATAAACTGTATATAAGGGGTTGCAAATTATATTTGTAGTGTGATTTATTCCTTTAACACGCGCACTTGTTTGATCTAAGTGTTGCCAAGGGCTACTCGCTAATCCGGATACATACACTTCGCTAAATTCCGATTCAAAATTTAATGATTTTTTCACCACTAGATTTGATAAATAACCGGCTGACATCGAAATCCCAATATTGCTTAAAAAATCTAACAGCTTTCCTTGAGTCATGTTGCCTCCGTAGTAAAGGCTGATAACTAAGGCTTTTACTCCGGGCCCAAACTCCCCATCATATCCGGATGGTAACGGTGAAACGTATGTTTTCTTTTCTGAAGGTGAGTAATACTTCTGTTTCCGGAATAACACGTTATCTGTTTTTAGTAAAATGTCTTGAACTATTACCTCTTCATAACCCTTAAATTCTGAATCGAATGGTAGTTCTGCTTCAGGATACTCCAGAATTTTTTCTCGGTCAACTTTGACGAAAGCATTTTTACTACTTTTAATGTGCTTTTTTGGTGCTTTTCGCTCTTTTTCGGATGAGTAGTTCTCTTTTAACTTTTTCGCTCCATTAGCTTTGACCTCTGGTTTGCCTTGTTCTCCTTTCAGGCGATTATTTTCGGATTTTAATCTTTGATTTTCTGACCGTAATTCTCTGGTTTCTGCTTGTAATTGCTCTATAAGGTTCAGCAATATGGACACTGTACGACGCAATGATTCGTCAGCAATCTCAGATGGCTCAAGGCTTTGCAGTAAGGTTTCTACTAATTGGTCACTAGATGTTTTTTGCGTCATGCTTTATATTCTACCATGCTGTGCCTAGATTGTGAACCTTCTTTTTTTCTGTTACCCCGATTTATTGAGCGGATACCTTTTCTGCTTCTGTAAAAGCACAAACTACCGCACAAGTCAAGCTAAATAATTCTTTAGTTCAAGTGCAGCCAACGCGAGAACAAATCCTCAATGCTTGCGTGCTCAATCAGGCTGAAACTTTGCCAAATCCTTTTACCGATGTGCCATCAAATCACTGGGCTTACAAAGCTGTTTTGACGATGTATTATTGCGGCGCTTACCGAGAAGCAACCCCGCCTGCTTTAATTCAAGAATTACTGCAATCACCACCAATCAATTGATTATCCCGCATTTCATCAGAGGCTAGAAACCAGGTTTTTTACGAAAATACTTGTTGAAAACCATAAATCTCGGAAAAACCCGGTTTCTTAGTTCGTAGCGTCAAGGCCAAAGAAACCGGGTTTTTGAGAGTTTTAGCGTGCTGCAGTGCGGTATTGTCGTAAAAACTCGGTTTCTGACTCAAGGTGTTTCCAGGCCAAAGAAACCGGGTTTTTGAGAGTTTTAGGGTGTGGTAACGAAGTATTTCGTAAAAACCCGGTTTCTGAGTATCAAAACTGAGCCCGAACGGTAAAGGAATAATCCCCGCCCGGTTCAAGCTGATAATCCCATTTTTCCAGAAAACGGTGCAGCGGTTCTTGAATCAATGCCCTACCCCGAGATGGTTCCAGTATCAGTGTTTTTTCTGCGGTGAAACGCCACTGAAACTGCCACTCAAAATTGCCGGCACTTACTTCACCCTCAATGGTGCCTTTTAGCCAAGATTGGCCAGTCACTCGGACATATGCAGTTGTTTCGGGCAAACGTCTCGAACTCACCTTTTTGTTTCCGCGTTTGTTTCTGCAATGGTACGATTGTTGTAAAGACTCATGGCTTTTTCTACTCCTTGGTGGAGGCTAAGTTCCACAGCTTCTACAACTAATTTAAGCACTTTCTCTACTAATTGACTTTCCTCTGAGGAAAATTTTCCTAATACGAAGGAAATCGTATCTTTGTCATTTTTAGCAGGATCGTTTTGAGGTTTGCCGATGCCAATCCGCAAGCGGGGAAATTTGTCTGTACCTAAATGAGAAATTGTTGATTTCATGCCGTTGTGGCCGCCGGCTGAACCTGCTACTCGCATTCTGAGTTTGCCGATCGGCAAATCCATATCGTCATATACTACTAATACGGACTCTGGAGGTATTTTGTACCAATCTGTGGCCGCCCGAATCGATTGGCCGGACAGGTTCATGTACGTCAACGGTTTCAGCAAGCGGATTTTCTGTCCTCGCGGCCGATTTCCCTCGCCAAATATGCCTTGAAATTTGCGGTTTTCTGACAGGGAAATTTGCCAAGATTTAGCCAAGGTATCGACTGCATTAAAGCCGATGTTGTGTCGCGTGCGATCGTACTTTGGTTCTGGATTTCCCAAGCCCACTATTAGCTGGGGAATTATTAACTCCGCTGGTTTTTCCGACTTATGAGTGTTATTCATCTAACTGTTGGCGGTATCTTCCTTTGCTGCCGCGATTTTTTCGGGTTCGGGCTTTTTGGTAGTTGCGACTGCTTCTTCTAACTGCTTGGCTTCCCGCGTAAACTCCGACTCAAAATCCCGCGAAGCGTCTTGAAATCCCCGCAGTGCTTTTCCGAAACTCCGACCGATTTCCGGTAACTTTTTCGGGCCGAATACCAACAGGGCGATGGTAAAAATTACTGCCATTTCCGGCAAGCCAATTCCAAAAATATTCATGTTTTTTCTCCGGTATTTTGTTTAATTAGTTAGCATTAAATTACGAGCCACTAACGGGAAAGGGCAAGGGAAAATGGGAAAATTTAGCTTTTACCCTTTCTCCTCTACCCTCAGCTTTTACTGTTAGCCTGACTGTTTCGCGCTCAAATTTTAGCGGCCGAGACTCGACCAATCGACATCCACATTCTCCAGAATCAGTGAAGAGTTGTAGATTTGCAAAATAATCAACAAGAACACGAAAAACAGTCCGATGAAAACGCTCATCAACAGGGTGGTTCCCCAACCAGGGGCTACCTTGCCGTATTCTGAGTTAAGGGGTTTGAGTATATCTCCTAACCAAGTCCGCTGTGCCATAAGTCACCTACAATGAATCTCTACAGAAAAGTTTGACATACTTCCACCGCTAATTGCGATCGCAATTTTTTAGACCCCGCAGTCTCCGACTCTCCCGCAGTCTCCGACTCTCCCCGTCTCCCCGTCTCCCCCGGATGCTGCCATACCCTACCCAGCCTAAAATCACTAGACTTTGAGACGGATTGTTATTTTTTGTAATATTATAGAGTGGATAACTCATAATTGCTCCCCAATATGGAACCAGCAGCATTTCTAGGTATTTCTCTCGGTGTGTGTCTGGTGGCAATCACCGGCTTCACGATTTATACGGCTTTCGGCCCTCCCGCCAAGCAATTGAGAGATCCTTTTGAAGAACACGAAGATTAGAGATGAAGGAAGAAGGAAGAAGGAAGAAGGAAGAAGGAAGAGGGAAGAAGGAAGAAGGAAGAGGGAAGAAGGAAGAAGGAAGGTTTGCCCAATTTTCCCCCTCTCGCCCTCTCTCCCTCTCCCCTTCTCCGCAGCGATCGAACTTCTGCAGTGCCCGATCGACCTTTCGCCTCCCCAGTCAATGCTATATTCTGCAAAAATACAGTAAATCTCTATTGGAAAAATATATCTTCCAGTTAAAGTAAAAATTATCAGGTTTCAGGCGAAAGCACTATGGGCAATACCTTCGGGCATTTATTTCGGATATCGACATTTGGGGAATCTCACGGCGGCGGTGTGGGAGTAGTAATAGACGGTTGTCCGCCCCTGGTGTCGCTAGACGCATCGGAAATTCAAGCGGAACTCGATCGCCGCCGCCCAGGCCAAAGCAAAATTACGACGCCCCGCAAAGAAGCAGATACCTGCGAAATTCTGTCGGGGGTGTTTGAAGGCAAAACTCTGGGAACTCCGATCGCAATTTTAGTCCGCAATCAAGACACTCGCCCTCAAGATTACGGCGAAATGGCGACAACTTACCGCCCTTCCCACGCCGACGCTACCTACGATGCTAAGTACGGAATTCGGAACTGGCAAGGCGGAGGTCGAAGTTCGGCGAGGGAAACTATTGGTAGAGTAGCAGCAGGGGCGATCGCCAAAAAAATTCTCTCTCAATCCGCTGGAGTCGAAATCGTTGGCTACGTCAAACGCATCAAACACTTAGAATGCGTCGCCGACCCGGACACTGTTACCTTAGAACAAGTAGAAAGCAACATCGTCCGCTGTCCCGATGCCGACTGCGCCGAAAGAATGATTGAACTAATCGAAAAAGTTCGCGACAACGGAGATTCGATCGGCGGTGTAGTCGAATGCGTCGCCCGCAACGTACCCAAAGGCTTGGGAATGCCCGTATTCGACAAACTCGAAGCCGACTTGGCAAAAGCTATCATGTCCTTACCCGCCAGCAAAGGTTTTGAAATTGGTTCTGGCTTTGCCGGGACTATGCTTTTGGGCAGCGAACACAATGATGAATACTATACTGATGAACAAGGGGCAATTCGTACAGTGACGAATCGTTCCGGCGGAATTCAGGGTGGCATTGCTAACGGTGAAAATATCATTCTGCGGGCGGCCTTCAAACCAACTGCGACAATTCGCCAGCAGCAGCGCACAGTTACCCGAGAGGGTGAAGCAACGCTGCTAGCGGCCAAAGGACGGCACGACCCTTGCGTTTTGCCAAGAGCTGTGCCAATGGTGGAAGCAATGGTAGCTTTAGTGTTGTGCGACCATCTGCTGCGCCATCACGGACAATGTGGAACCTTAAAGTCTGAATTTTAAAATGGAAATCAGCTTGTCCTCTGTAGCGGCAACTCCCGTTGATTGCCCTCAACCCTCGGAATCAATAAAAGGTATGGATGATTTTGTCGTACAGTTCTGGGGCGTGCGGGGCAGTGTTCCGACACCAGGATCGGAAACTGTTCGCTACGGCGGAAATACTTCTTGTTTGGAAATGCGAGTAGCTGGCAAACGCTTGATTTTTGACGGCGGAACAGGCTTGCGGATGCTGGGAGACCAGTTGATGCAAGAAATGCCGGTGCAAGCTTATATGTTTTTTACTCACTATCACTGGGATCACATTCAAGGTTTCCCGCTGTTCGCCCCAGCTTTTATCCGCGGCAATAGGTTTGATATTTATGGGGCGATTCCGCCGGATGGCGATTGTCTCAAAAGGCATTTTGTGGAACGGATTCTGCACTCGAATTCGCCGGTGCCGCTGATGGGTTTGCCAGCAGATTTGAATTTCTACGAACTCAATCACAACCAGACGATGATGCTGGACGATATTGAGATTAGGACTGGTTCTCTGAATCACCCGAATACTGCTATGGGATATCGGGTGAGTTGGCAGGGACGTTCGGTGGTTTACTGTTCTGATACGGAGCATTTTCCCGATCGACTAGATGAGAATGTCTACAATTTGGCCCTCGACGCTGACGTGCTGATCTACGATGCGATGTACACCGACGAGGAATATCACAATCCCAAGTCTCCGAAGGTGGGGTGGGGACACTCGACTTGGCAGGAAGCGGTGAGAATGGCTAAGGAAGCAAGGGTGAAACGAGTGGTGATTTTTCACCACGATCCGGCTCATACTGACGATTTTCTCGATCGCATCGCCGAAGATGTGCAAATCGCTTTCCCCAAGGCTGTCATGGCCCGCGAGGGTCTTATTTTGCCGATCGGCTTCTGAACTTTCGTCGGTACGGTCGATCGCTCATAATTTTATCCTACGATCGTTTTTTGATGTGGAGCAGGTCTTGTGGCCCGCTCCACAACTTTTTATTTTTAGCAAATACTGTTAGTGCGTGGTATAATTCTGGGCTAGTAACTTTTTAGGAAGAATATTTAAGTTTTTTTTGATTGTTTTACTCGCTCTTATTTGAGAAGCTCGGCAAAATTAGCAGTTTGTTAATCGCGATCGCGCGGGTGGATCGTAATTGCGATCGCTGTGAATGTGCCGTGACAAGAAGTATCGAGTTTGAGGGCATCTCAGATGAGAACGAAGTGCCGTACAACCTGCGGGCGATCGCAGGATCGAGCAACAACCCACCCGCGCGATCGCTTCCACAAAACGCACACCAAGAAGTAAAATAATTGGAGGATTGCAGCAGGCGAAAAAGTGAAAGTTTTAAGTGTCAACAAACACGGCGAGGCTCCGCAAGATTTCACTCTCGCACGAGGCTCCCCAATTGGCAACAAACTTGACTTTATCATCGTCATACCTGCAATTTTTTGAGTAATTCCCAAACAAAAAAGCTGAGGTTATAGTTAGGAAAAAACACAGGTACGGTGCTTTTTTAGAAACATGAATATTTGCAACTCTGAAAAGCCGATCTGAGAGCTTTTCGCTACAATCTGAGTGATTTTTCCGCAGTCAATTTCATTCAAAAGAAAGAGACGATCGCTCTTTGGTTTGGGACTAGCTGCAACAGCAAAGTGAATGTTATGACTTGACTATCAAAATGGGAAATTTACGTTTTAGATCTTCAGCAAATCAGTACAGATGGATTGCCCTAGGCAGTTTTGCTGTAATTATGGGTATTTCAGGGGCATTAGCCTACCGCCTAGCTCCGCTGCCGGGATTCCTGGCTCAAGGAACTCTGGCTTCTAATAATCCGCCAGTAAAATTTTCGAGCACGGGCGCGACAATTCTCAAGCAGGGAGAGCAACTGACTCCCGATGTTCTGCTGGCAGATAATGTTGTCAAAGCAGTCGCAGATGCAGTTAAGCTGTCGCCTCAGCAAGTTCGACAAAATGCTAGCGTCAAGATTTCTAAGCCGGAAGAACCTCTACAGATTGCTGTTGGGTATCGCTCGCTCGATCGGGATCAAGCAGTGCAAACGGCGGATATGTTGATGAAAGGCATGGTTGAAAAAAGCCGCCTGATTAACAGATATCGGTGGCAATCAGTCAATCAGTCGCTCAACCAACGCTTGGCAAAAGTCACTCAAGACCTCAAACAAGCTCAACAACAACTCGACCAATACGAAAGAGAGCGCGCTCGCCTGTTGCAGCAAATGAAGCTTCAGCAAGACTTTTACAACAAAACTCAGCTCGCGATGGCGGATACGCAAGCGTCGGAAAAAGAAATGGTGAGCAGTTTGGCTGCCGCAGCAGCGCCGCAAATTGTGGCCACGCCCACGAGCGATCCGACTGTGCCTCTGATTTTGGGAGTTGGCTTGCTGTTGGCGATTTTGGTAAGTCGCGGTTTGATTCCTTCGGTGGCGGATTGGCAGCACAAAACAGCTTTTCAGCGAGAAGAGAGCGAAAGGCTCCAAAGTGCTTTGTACCGACTGATCAAAGAAAACCGCGGCGAAATCACTTTGGTGCGGTTTGCGATGGAGACGCGGCTGTCGCCGGATGTCGCCCAGCGTTTTTTGAACGAACAAGCTGAAATCTTTAATGCCAATTGCGAAATTAAAGACGACGGCAGTATCTTGTATCACTTCCACATTTAAAAGGTGGCAGGCGCGCTCGCTCCACAGAAAACCCAGAGCCGATCGGGCATTCACTGCTCGATCGGTTTGCTTTTTGGGTAATTAGTTAAAAAATCTTTAAGATATGTAATTTGGGTGTTCCGCTTGCTTCCCTGTATGTATAATGAAAAAAATACGTAAATATACGGTTGCTTTTTACTTGAGTTACCTATAAAGGCATGGTTTTTCGTTAAATATTCCTTAGGGAGTAACTCAGCTCAGTATAAATGCTGTAGTCTAAAGCTATAAGTTGTTCGGGGTGTTACATAGTTTCACAGAAGAAATTAGCTCGGGCCAGAGCCTGGAATCAAACTCCCAGCCTGAAAGCGTACTTTTTACATTTAACTTTTGCAATCACCAATTGAGGCTAAACCTATGATATTTGGAATAATTGGCTCTTCTTTCGTAGCTTACTTTTTGTTGATGTCGATCGCCAATTACGGCGACACTGGAATGTAGACTAGACCCAGCCGGCAAAAAAGCAGTTTGACAAATTCGGTGAAGTATTTGACCCAGCCGTGTCTGTCGTGTCCGCAATTTGCAGGAAAATGAATGGATGAAGGAGTCGTTAAGTACCGCTGTGACTGGAAAGAGGCAGACCCTGTAGCTGCCGGGGACATAGCAGATTTGATGGACTGGCGCGATCGACTCCACTCTTGGGGACTAATTGCCGTCTACGAAAATGGCATCGGGTTTGGGAACGTCAGCGTCAGGATTGGCAATTCTTGCCAGTTCGTGATTTCCGGCACCCAGACAGCACACTTGCCGCAGCTAGGGCCAGAATCCTACTGTACTGTTACTGAATTTAACTTAGAACAAAATTTCCTCTGCTGCCGGGGCCCGGTACCAGCTTCGTCGGAGTCCCTGACTCACGCAGCACTTTACCTTCATGCTGGCGATGTGGGGGCGATTATTCACATCCACAATCCTCAACTCTGGCAACAACTGCTGTTTAAAATTCCTACTACTAGAAAAGAAATACCTTACGGCACTCCTCAAATGGCCTTAGAAATGTTTAGACTTTTTGAGGAGGAGAATCTCGCCGATCGAAAAATTCTGGCGATGGCCGGTCACGAGGACGGAATTATCTGTTTTGGCAGCACTTTGGACGAAGCTGGGAAAGTGCTCTCGGCAGCATCTCAGTTTTACATTTCATAGTGCTGTCGCGATCTCGCAAGTAGTACAATATGCTCTTCGGGGACGCTCGCACGCTCAATAAAAAAATGCGGCGTTGCAAAACACCAGATGCTCTCGTGTTCTCGACTGCGATCGGTTAGACCAGATCTGCGTTAAACTGAGCTTTACCCTTGGCTGATGGTCGATCGCTCCAACGCGCCGACACAGCTTAAAAACTTTGACAGTGCCTCTTGCCTCTTCGGTAAGGGAAAGATATTTTTAAAGAGAAACACATTTTATAGCAAAAGCTGAGAGTCATCGTGAATCTAACTAAACTTGTAAGCTCAAAAGAACTGCAATCAGAGGTATCTCGTCTCACCGAAGAGCTGCAAATGCGCGACCAATTGGTGCAGCAGTTGTCTCAAGAACTTTTCAGACTGGTGAAGGGAAATACGAGTTTTGTTCCTGCGCCGGAAGTTTCCGATCGCCACCAAGCTCAAATGCAGGCGATGCGCGAACAACTGCAAGCTGTTGAAGAACAGGTGGGTTTTTATCAAGAACAAATCGCCGATCGGGATGCTGAGGTTTACCAACTGCGGCAGTCAGTGCAAGAATTGACCGATCGCTCTCGGATGCTCGAACAAGTTGTTCAGGAATTGCCAGGGGTTTACCGCCAGAAGTTTGCCGAACGGATCGAGCCGATTAAGGAAAAGCTGGATCAACTGCAAAAGGAAAACCGCCAATTGCATACAGAGTTGCAAAGCGTGACTTACCGTCTGGCGGTTCGCAATCGCAAGGCTAAGGGCTTGGATCTGCCTAGTGTCGATCCTGATGACGATCGCGGGATTCAAATGCCGAGCTTTGGCAATGTCTGAGGTTTTGATTGTGACGGGTGACGGGCAAAAAGTAGCAGCAAGTCTCCTTGAGGCGATCGCTCGATCTCATCCTTTAACCGAAGTCAATATCTGTGGAATTTCTGCACTCAATTCTGGATCGATCGCCTCCGCTGGGGCGATCGTTTGTCCTATGACGCTGGATGTGCCGTCCGATCTGGTTTTTCCGGGTCAAGATGTGTTTAAATTTTGCCGCAATGTTGCGGTGGCGCGCGATCGAGTGGCTGAGGAACTGCTTTTTCCCGTCGGCGAGGGCAGTTTTTGGCTCCCTGTGGTGCACACAGCAAAGGGGCCGCTTTATGCTGAGGCGATCGCCGCAGAATCCGATAAATTGTCAGGCGAGTTGAGTTACCGTCAACCGCTGCATTTGTCGGATGTTTGGCGGCAGCAGTTGTACCAGTTGGCTTACCGCTTGTTGGTGGATATTTTAAATGCGCCTCCGGCGACTTATTTGATGCAGTTTGGGTTTGTAGGGGAGAAGATTTTGTTCGATCGACTTTGGCCTTTTCCGGCTGCACCTGCGATCGCCTCTGTCTGCCTTCAAGTGCCAGATTTATTTATCTGCCACTGGAATTGCTTGACAAATCAACCGATTTATGATATGCAAATTACTTCTTGATGTTCCTAATGAGGACTCTAGTCCAATGGCACTGCTCAAGTCTTAATTAGGGCTTGCTGAAAAAGTCAGAAAACAGCATTTAGAAAGTTGATTGAATTTGCGATGACCTTAAATCAATAGATTTTGCTCATCTTTTTTTTATAAAATATAACTTTTGCTAATTATCCGAGACTCAAAACCTGAAAAAAGGTTTGTGTTGTGAAATAGACATAAAAAAAGCCAAAAAGCCGGCCGTACCCAGGCGGAAATATTCATCACCAGAAAAATTATGGCGATGGCTGTTTCAGAAGTATTAGAAAATTTAGCCATGACTCTACCAAGGCTAAATCTTCTTTTACCTGCTCCAAATTTTTCCTCAATCAAGTTACGAATTCTTTTGTCAGACTTAGCTTGCTTCTTCTTTGACTCGCTGATATTTTTAGGGGTATTTCTAGAGGAACGCCACTCATCCTAATCCCGATTTCTTTGCACCAAGCTCGATTTGACTGCGTTCGATATATGCGATATACATGAATTGATTCGAGATAGTAAGCTGTTGCTCATATAGATTGTCTATAGCGATTGAGGGGGAGAGAGGGAGAGGATTTGACTATTTTTAATTGTCATCAAAATATACAATGCTTCGCAATCATATCGATGGAATTTGTAACTATTTATTGAACCGAACAACGAGTGGTTGTAGGTCAGAAATCAACAATCGTCTCAAAGTGATTAAGCGTCAAGCCTATGGATTTGTTGATTTTGACAATTTTCGAGTTCGACTATTAGCTGGCTTTTCTAATTAGTTTTTATGAGCACCGCAAACCCCGAAGACACCAAAAATTAATGTTTATTCACAATAATCAGGGATTTAAAAGCGATTTTTGCTGAATATAATGATTTAATTGTAGGGTCGATCGCACTTTGAGACACTTCAAGTCGATCGCGCGATCGTCCTCCACAACCAGCAAGTGCCTCAGATCACAAAGCCCGCAGATCGCCCTCAACCCCAACAAACGTAAAATTATGTCAAATTAAGTAAAGAGTTATAAAATAACTATTGGCAGACCTGCAGACAGTTATGACCGCAAAACTAAGAGCTACAGACACAAAAAAAATGGACACAGACTTGCAGCAGTTGAGCGCAGACCAAGAACTGATTCTCAATCAAGTAGACAATGCCATCGCTCTGTTCGACTCGTCTGAGTGCTTAGTTTTGTTTAACAAAAAATTGGCAGACACTTGGGAACTGTCCCCAGAATGGCTGGCCACAAAGCCCAAGTGCGAGTTGCTATTTGCCGAAATTGTCGATCGCGGTTACTTGTCGCTTCAGCAGTGGGAACAGTTTCAGGAAGCACTGAAAACATCTCAGGAACAAAATTTATCATTTTATTTCGAGCAATCCAACGGCATTTGTTTGGAAGTCTTCGCCACAATTACCAACAGCGGCGGGAGACTGTTTACCTTTCGAGACGTTACTGTATACCGAACATCCCAAGCTAGCCTGAACGCAGAAGTCAGAAGGCTGAGCTTTCTTTTAGGTTTAACAGAACGCCTGCAAAACTCTCATAGTTTGCAAGAAATAGGTAGGTTTGCCCTTAGCTATTTGGTAGAGGCGACGAATGCTGCTTTCGGAGACGTCAAAGTAATTAGCGGTTCGGGAAATGACAGACAAGCGGCGGCAATTTCCAACCAAGTTTCTGGTCAATTTTTGGCTAGTTACGGGGAACCAGTCGCCGCCGGAATGCAAGAATTGCTCGACAAAGGCATTCCCTACGGCATCGGTTTGCTGTGGAAAGTGGTGGAAACCGGTCAACCTTTGTTGATCGATGACTATGCCCAACATCCCAATGCTGTGCCACAATTTCGACATCCGGGAATCGGACAATTGGGGATTTTTCCGATCGCCTCTACCGACGGCACCATCATCGGAGTGTTGACGCTGGAGTCCCGCAACGTCAAAAAATTGCAAGCCTCCCTCCATCAAGAAGTGCTCACAGCGGCTTGTCGGACGCTGGGTACGGCGATCGAGCGGGCTCAGACACAAGAAAACCTCCGCCAAGTTAACGAACAATTAGAGTATTCTTCTCAATTGAAATCTGAGTTTTTAGCTTCGATGTCCCACGAATTGCGGACACCTCTCAACAGCATTCTCGGATTTTCTGACTTGCTGCTGCGTCAAACAGCCGGACAGTTGAGCACTCGACAAATCAACTATGTAGAACTGATCGAAAAAAGCGGCCAGCACTTGTTGCAACTAATCAACGATATTCTCGATCTTTCTAAAATTGAAGCGGGGAAAGTAGAACTAAATTTGCTGCCAGTGCGCGTTCACGAACTCGCTACAGATTGTCTAAAAATGATTCAGCCGAGGGCAGACAAAAAGCGGATTGCTTTGTCTTCAGAACTAGATTACCGCATTAATAAAGTTTTGATAGACGAACGACGAGTGCGACAAATTGTGATTAATTTACTTTCCAATGCCATCAAATTTACACCGGAACAAGGACAAGTTAAACTCAGCGGGCGTTTGGCCTACGGCAGCGAAATCAAAGGCGATTATCGACCGGATTGTTCTCCTGTAAATGACAGCACTCCTTATTTTTGTTTGGAAGTGAAAGACTCCGGCATCGGCATTCCTCAAGACCGTTGGAACTTGCTATTTCGACCTTTTCAACAGGTTGATTCTTCCCTGACTAGGCGGCACGAAGGCACCGGTTTGGGTTTGGCTTTGACTAAGCGTTTGGCCGAACTGCACGGGGGGACTGTTTCTTTTCAATCTGTTTGCGATGTCGGCAGTGTGTTCCGCGTTTGGCTGCCTTTGACGGAGATGCGTCAAGAGTCGGGAAGCTTTGCTGCTTGTGCCTTGGATTCTAAGTTAATCCCTGCTTCTGCGATCGCTTTGCCAATTGGTAGCAAGCGGATTTTGGTTGTGGAAGACCAGCCTTTTAACCAAATGTTAATTTCGGAGGTGATGGAATTGGAGGGCTACGGGGTAGAGATTATCGCGGATGGGAAGGCGATGGTCGATCGAATTTTGGCCGCTTCTACTGCGCCGGAGTTACTGCCGGATTTGATTTTGATGGACATTCAATTGCCGGATGTTGACGGCTTTGAGTTGATGCGGCGAGTTAAGGCAGATCCTGTATGGGACTCGGTACCGATGATTGCGGTGACGGCGATGGCGATGGCTGGCGATCGCGATCGATGTTTTGAAGCTGGCGCTTCTGGTTATTTGAGCAAGCCGCTGGATCTTAATTTGGCGATCGCGACTATCCGTTCTTTTCTCTCTTAAAAAGCATTTACGCACCGGTGGTCAGAAACCGGGTTTTTTGCGAAAATACGCGCGTTGTAGCGCACAAATCGGGTAAAAAACCCGGTTTCTTTGGCAGAGTGCATAATACCAAGTTCGGCGTTTTTTTGTCATTTTGAGCGCAGCAACGCAATCGAAATATCTGTTTTTCACAGTGTTTTGCCTTGGATTCACTGCCACCAAGGTGTAATTTATTACATTTGATCGTGCGAAAGGCTAAACTCAATAGTAGAGAAATTTTAAATTGAATGTAAAATCAATTTATCTGAACCGAACTCAACTATTTCGGCGATCGAGCGGGGGCATCTTTTTTCAGGAACCAGAGGAAAAGGTCAAGAATACAACACAATCTGTTCTGGACGCTATTAAACTAAAAAAATTGGGTTTTTTACCCGATTAAAAATCTGGATGCAGTATTATCAAAAAAAATCCGATTTCTAGGCGATCGTCCGTCAATCCTTGCTAAATACCTCAATTTTTCGTCCTTGCCGGTCGGTGACAAACTTTACCTATCAGATTCCATGTCAAACAAGTCGCCCTGCATCATGTTGGTTGATGACGAGCCAGATAATCTGACTTTACTCCAAGAGTTATTGCAAGTCGAAGGATACACCACAGTATCAGCGCTATCTGGCGATGAAGCGCTCTCCCTCGCCCGCACATTTCGACCAGATTTAATTTTACTTGATATTATGATGCCGGATATGGACGGTTTTGATGTCTGCGACATCCTGCGTAAGGATACGGCTTTACAAACTGTACCGGTGATTTTTTTGACTGCCCTCAGTGACGACACCTCTCGCCTCAAAGGGTTAGAAAGGATGGCAGATGATTATTTAACAAAGCCTTTTAACAGTTGCTTGCTGCTGGCAAAAATTAAAAATATTTTGCAGTTGAGCCAAATGCGATCGCAAGTTGTAACTTCCCAATTCAACCAGCAAGTCACAGAAAAAAGCCAGCGCCAAATCGCCGCAGCTTGGGAGGCCAGCGAATATATTGCTGAAAAATTTCAGCTATTTGTACCGGAGCAGATTCTCACACGAATTGCCCCAAAAGGCATAGAATCGATTCAATTGGGAAATGTCACAGAAGAAGAGCTGACTATTCTATTTTGCGACATTCGCGGGTTTACGACGATCGCAGAATCTCAACCAGCACACGAAACCTTTGAATGGTTGAACGCTTTTTTTACTAAAATGAACGATTGCATCACGTCCCACGGCGGGTTTATTGACAAATACCTAGGCGATGCCATCATGGCAGTATTCGATCTGCCGACTTCTCACGCTATAAATGCGATCGAAGCCGCAGTAGCCATGCAAGAAAGTTTGCAGGAATTTAATGCCGATCGCCATAAATACAATTTAGAATATCCCGTCAACATCGGTACAGGAATTAACACCGGGATCGGCATGATCGGCACCTTGGGTTCCGATCGCCGGATGGACTCTACAGTCATCGGCGATGTAGTAAATACAGCTTCTCGCTTAGAAAATTTAACTAAAATATATGGCTGCCAAATTATTGTTAGCGAAAATGCGATCGTTCATGCCAGAGAATTTCTAAATAACATAAGTCCGAATTCAAACTCAAAAGAAAGTCTATTATTAAAGTGTGACTTGGAAGCCAAAATAGGGGAGAGTATGATTTCAAATTCTCACGCGACAGCAGCCGACAGCCATTCAGCCAGCAACAATTATTACTATCGGTGGATCGATAGAGTAACCCCGCGTGGCAAGCAGCAAGCTATTGAAATCTACGAAATCTGGCCCGCATCCAGTCCAGACTCCCAGGCCAAGCAGCTTACCCAGGCTTTATTTGACAAAGGAATTCAAGGATGGCAAGCCAAAAAATTTGTCGCCGCCCTAGGATACTTTCAGCAACTAATCGAACAAAACCCTGCAGATACAGTCGTCAGTTTTTATATAGATAAATGCCGGGAAAAACTAGGTCTTATACCTGCCAATAGCAGCTCAGAAATGAACTAAATAAAACCGTTCCTAGTAAGGACTTCAGTCCTCATATTTAACAATAATGACTAAGTTCCTTACTGCGAACCGATAAAGATTTTCTAACTTAAACCCACATCAAACCGCTGTCAAAACTTGCTCCCTCAACTTCCCAATCAACTCATTAACTCCCCCAGAATTCAAACGGTAACTCAAAGGATGACCGATCAAATAAGCCGAACTTTCAAACAAAACATCAATCTCCACCAAACCATTTTCCCGCAAAGTTTTCCCAGTCGAAACCAAATCCACAATAGCCTCCGACATACCCGTAATCGGCCCCAACTCCACAGAACCGTAAAGCGGCACAATTTCCACCGGCAAGTTCAAATTGTGAAAATATTCCCTCGCACAGTTGACGAACTTAGAAGCAACTCTACCGTGAGGTGGCAAATCCACACTTCGCCGATAGGAACTAGATTCCTTCACCGCCACCGACAGCCGGCACTTGCCAAATTGTAAATCAATTAAATTAGCAACTTTCGGTTTTTTTTCCCGCAAAACATCATAACCGGCAATCCCCAAATCAGCTTGACCGTATTCCACATAAACAGGCACGTCGTGCGTCCTGACTAGCAAAGCTTTTGCTGTTCCGGTGGGGTCATAAATTTGAAGTTGTCGGTTAGAGGAATCTAGAAAAGCGCTGAAGTCTAATCCAACCGATTTAAACAGCCGAATACTATCTCCTAACAATCCGCCTTTGGGAAGTGCAACAGTAATCATGTCAATTTTTAAAGTGTAAATTGCTCAATTTGGGAAGGGGCGATCGCGGCACAAGCAGAAACAGCTTTTGCCAAACTCAGAATAACACATATAGTTCACAGTTAAAAATAAATTTACGCTATTGCTCGATCCTTTGTTTTGGTATATATTATATTTAGTAAGTTTTTATAGACTCACTTTTTTAAAGGGCGGTCAGTATGGAAAATAATCAAGAGTTTGACAGTCAAGAATTTGACGAAGAATTTCACAGTGTAGACCCGGATTCCCTGAAAGTTACAGTAGATGAAATTCTCTCAGGCGGGGGTCTAGAGGCAGAGGAAATGGATTATACAGTAGCCGTACCTACCGCTAACCACCCCAGAATCCCCAGGCTCAGAGGTTTCTCATCTCAGTTGAAATTAAGCGTGTTCGATGACACCACCCGATCGAAGTTTGCCGAAAAACGCGGAACGCTGGGAGGTTGTTAATGTAAGATGCTTGCAGAGGCTGTTGCACAGAACTGGACTATCCTTTGTGTATTCAACTCTAAAACTGGAAATTGAACGGGCGATCGCAAATAACTCACAGCTAAACTATGACCGAATTGACTCTTGTTATTGGCAACAAAAATTATTCCTCTTGGTCGCTGCGTGCTTGGCTGGTGATGAAACAAGCTGGACTGGAATTTACGGAAGTGAGAATCCCCCTAGACGGGCCGACAAGCCACGCGGAAATTCGGCGCTATTCTCCCTCGGGAAAAGTGCCTGTTTTAATCGACGGCGACTTGAAAGTGTGGGAATCTTTAGCAATTTGCGAGTATGTTGCCGATCGCTACGCGCATCATTTGTGGCCTGCAGATATCGCCCAAAGGGCGATCGCCCGTTCCATCTGCGCCGAAATGCACGCGGGGTTCCAAAATCTGCGCCAAAATATGCCGATGGACTGTCGCAACCGCTATCCCGGAGAAGGAATGACTCCCAGTGTTGAAGCAGAGATCTACCGCATCTTTACCATGTGGCACGAATGCCGTCAAAAATTCGGAACAGGTGGCCCTATGTTGTTCGGAAAATTTACAATTGTTGACGCTATGTTTGCTCCCATCGTCCTGCGTTTTGTCACCTACGGAGTCAAATTCAATGCAGAGGGAAAAGCTTATGCTGATGCGATTTTAGCAATTCCTGCAATCCAGGAATGGCTAGCAGCAGCTTACAGCGAATCAGAAAATATTCCACATTTTAAAATATAGCAAAATCAGTTTGCTTAACCTAAGCATTTCTAAACTTAACCTCACGGCAGACAAAGCAACCGCAGGGGGGAAATCCCTACAAAACCTACTTATCTGCAAGCTTCCTGTAATTCATGCTTAAATCTAACATCTAAAACTTGTTTTGAGCTAAGTCGAAAAAACTAAAATGTAAAATCAAGATGCGGATTCTTTTAGTTGATGATGAAGTTGAGTTGACTGACCCTTTGAGTCGAGTTTTAAGCCGCGAAGGTTATACAGTTGATGTGGCAATTGACGGCGCGACAGGCAGCAATTTAGCAATGCAGAAATCTTACGATTTGCTAATCTTAGATTGGATGCTGCCCCGACAAACCGGACTGGCAATTTGTCAGCAATTGCGATCGCAAGGACGGAATACACCAGTGCTATTTCTCACCGCCAAAGATACCCTAGACGATCGCGTCAAAGGACTCGATGCCGGCGCAGACGACTATATAGTTAAACCCTTTGAACTGCGAGAACTGCTAGCCAGAGTCCGCGCCTTGCTGCGACGCCCCCCTACTTTTGATGCCGAGGTGGCTGTCGGGCGGCTGCAAGTTGCAGACTTACAGCTAGACTACGACAATCAAATTGCTTATCGGGGCGATCGGACAATTGACCTATCAGAAAAAGAATGTCAGTTATTAGAATACTTAATGCGCCATCCCGGTCAATTGCTAACACACGAACAAATCCACCAATACTTGTGGAGTGAAACAGAAAAACCCAGCAGCAACGTATTAGCCGCTCAAATTCGCCTGCTGCGACGTAAAATAGAAGCCCCAGGCGAATCCACCCTAATTAACACAGTCTACGGTAGAGGCTATCGCTTTGGAGAAGGCAGTTAATAATAATTGCCCAAAAAATCTCGTAGATGCAGGCGGCGGTTGAAACTCCGCAAAAGTCAAACTTTCCTCCGCCTCCGCAGACACAAGAAAACAACCTAAATTTAACCGTCAGCCTTCAACCCCTTCCTGTCGAGTGCAAGTCTCGCGTAGAAGCCGTTTCAACCGCCCCCTGTTCTTGACAAACCAAAGTAATTACTGACACCTCCGGCCGACAAAATAGCCTCCCTGGCGCATAAGTTCCCAAACCGCGATTCACGTACAGCAAATTACTCCCAACCCGATGCAAACCGCTAGCCCATTCCCAGTGACTAACTACTCTATCGCAAGCCGACAGAAGAGGAATCCACTTTCGGATTGGTTCAGGAATCAAATAGCCAATTTTTCTCACCCAAGCATACAAAGGCCCGATACCGGGAATCACAATTTGACCGCCGTGAGTGTGCCCGGAAAACTGCAAATCAATCCGCCATTTTTGCAGCTTTTCAGCAGTATCAGGATTGTGAGACAATACAATCCGAGAAATCCCCGGATTTATTGATGTCATTACAGGTTCAGGCTTAAAATCGCCAGACCAAAAATCTGCCAACCCAACTAAAGCCAACTCAGCCCCCAAAGGATAAATGGCTTCGTTGTATAACACCCGAATACCTGCGTTATTCAAAGCATTAGCAACCTCAATTTTTGCCCCCGGCCAATAGTGGTCGTGATTCCCCAAAACCGCGTAAATTCCCATCCGACTTTGCAAGTTTTTCAATCGCTGCACTAAGTCGTGAATAGGTGCCGGATCGAAGGTAATAAAATCCCCCGTTAAAAAAATTAGGTCTGGTTCGGCTTCATTAGCCGCCGCAATCGCCTCTTCTAGCAACCATTCCGACAGTCGCACCCCGTCATAGTGAAAGTCAGTAAGCTGTACTATTTTAGTACCCGATAGATTTGCTGGAAAATTTGCGATCGGTATTGTTAAACAGTCTACCTGCAGTTTCCCAGTGAATAACCTGTGCATAAATCTAACGTTTATTGACAGAGCGCAACCTCTAGTTTAGCAAATAAACAGGCAAGACTGCAAAAGTAGATATTATTCCTTCTTTCTTTTGCCATCTGACTAATAACTACTAAGTGCTGAATACTAGCTAATGATATCAATTCCGGTTGCCCTCATACCGGAATTGTTGACTGTTGACTGTTGACTGTTGACTGTTGACTGTTGATTCGGGTCTAAAAACTGAATGGTTGAGTATTAACTGTTGACTCAATTTCATTATTCCAATGCCACCGGAAACGATATGACTGAGCGGCAAGGTGCAACCTAAGCACGATATTAATAACTAAAGTCCTCACTACAAACATTTTTATTGCGATTCATTGACCGGACATCATTTTAGGCGATCGGCTGCGCGGGAGAAAAAAAACTATATAATGGCGGTTAAGCTGTTGTGGCATTTAAATTGAATGTCAAAAAAATCTAACTTTTGTGGGGGTGTCCCGCCCGCCCTGAATATGCAATGTTTATTTGCGCGATAGCTTACTGGTGTGGCGGGTGGGTTGGGCGATCGTCCATTTGGCTGCAATTACGCTCATGGCGATGTTTTTTGATTGCTTTTTAATTTTTTATTGTAGCTGATTTTTGATTTTAGGCGATCGGCGATTGAAATTGTTTCTTGTCAAACGAAGTTTTAGCAGAGGGGGACTGAAGAATCAACCCGATATTAAAGCAGGATTTGCTATGATATCGAATGTGGCTTAAATGCCTCTTTGTATCCAATTAATCCATCGATTCGCATCTGGCAGATAAATCGCCTCTAAAGCTTTCACCATAGATTAAGTATAGTTTTTCTCATAAAGATGAGGTACGATTGGGTAAAAGTTAATCAGGAAAAAAAGAATTGCTCGCCTCGCATCTCCTTTAATTCAAAAGCTTCATAGTCCCTGCGATTGCTTTCTTGAATCGCAATGACATCCTTTGCTCAGTGAAGGGTATTGAGATATAATGTAGTTTAGAACTCTTGCAAAAATCCAAAGCACCCCACCCCAACCCTCCCCTTATTAAGGGGAGGGAGCAAGATTATTCTTGTTTCTCCCCGCGGAAGGGGGGACTAAGGGGGGTAAATTTGACTTTTGCAAGAGGTCTTTTGAACACAACACCAATCATTGTCCTATGAAAACCATAGACAAAAGTCAATTAACAGCTCAATTACTAGAATTTTTGCGACTTGTCGAGCTTGAAGGCGAAGAAATTTTAGTGATGGATGACAATAAACCAGTTGTGATAATTTCTCAGTATGAAAAGTCTGTTTCAACTGAAGAATTATTTAAGGATATGCGGGGGAAAGTAAAATATTTTGAAGATTTAACTACGCCAACAACTGAAGAATGGCAGGAAGTAGGACAGTTGTCCTTGATACCTGCGCTCTCATCTGGTAGAGTTTAGATCCAGAGAAACTTTCTCAACCGGCAAAAGATGCTTGTCAGCAGATGGAACAATAAAAAAATGGTTTAGTTCCATCAACGGCCATCTGGGAAATAGCTATCAAGATCAAAAATCATAAGTTAGATTTAGGAGTAAGTATTGATGACTATATCGCTACTTTAAAAAAGTCTAATGTTATTCGGATCGTTCCAATTGATGAGGACATTTGGCTAGAAAGTGTCAAATTAGAATGGGAACACCGAGATCCAGCAGATAGAGTGGTTGTAGCCGTTGCCAAAAGAAGTCAAGCTGCTATTATTACAGCAGATCAAAAAATAGCTAATTTCTACTCTTTAGTAAGTTGGTAAATTGAATGTGCCCGGTATCGGAAACGTATAACGGGCGTGGTTTCGTGGTTTTATTGCCCGTTATAAATTTTTACGAAATCCTGTAACCCTTAGATTTTAAAGTCTACAAGTATCGACGCGAGAGAAGATACCAAACTCCCTTATAACCTTCAGAAGAGACAGTTCTAGGCTGGTTTTTTGGTGCCCAATCTATATCGTAATCTCTTATACAAGCCTGCCCAAAAGGGAGGTGAGCTTCTGGTGATTTCTCTGAATAAGTGAGGTCTTGGTAGTACAGCCAGTTGTTATTTTTTCTCCAGCCTACCCGATCGCCAAAAGCGGCCCAAATTTTCCGATCATATTCTCTGCTTCCCCCCAGACTTTCATAGATGCGTTTCTGCACCGAAAAGCCGAAACGTCCGTTACTGTATTTTACCCAAAGTTGGTCAATAGTTCGTAAGTCTTCACAGGGGAATCGATCGATATCTTCCCTTCTCAGCCACCCATCCTCTGTTCTCCCTACTGCTTCCAGCATCTTATTGGCCGTTTCCTCATCCGCCTCTTTCCATTTTTTGCTAGCCAACAGCCGCGCGAGTTGACTATAATCAACTGAAATCAATTTTACAGGTTGTGGCGGTGGCTGCGGGCTAGGAATCGTTGGTGAAACACCCCCTCTTTGCCCCCCATTACCAAGGGTAGGTTCAGAAAGCATATCCAACCATTTCTGAACCGACTGAGGGCGCTTTGTCGCATCCATTTCCATCCCTTTCATAATTGCCCGATGCACCGCATCGCTAATATTAGGATTAATCTGAAACGGCGGCTTTAAAGGATGATTTGAAGCCCTCAAGAATGCAGCAGTTGGTGGTGTTCTCGTTAGCAGATAGTATAGCGTTGCCGCCAGAGCATAAACATCAGTGTACTCAGCAAATCTGCCACTTTCCGCATACTGTTCGAGAGGCGCAAAACCATGTGTTAATCCAAAAGTCATTTGCTGAGTGCGATCTGGAATAAAACCCCGCGCCAAACCAAAATCAATCAAAACTGCATCTTGATTGTCACGCACCATAATGTTTTGTGGCTTGATATCCCGATGTAGCAAACCTTTTTCGTGAACTACTATTACCGCTTCTCCCACTTTGCGGATGTAGTTCAAAGCTTCTGTTTCTGACAGAATACCGCGCCTTTCCACCAATTTCCACAAATCTTCTCCTGCCACATATTCCATCGCAATGCAAGGCAAATCACCATCAATGAAATAGTTGTCTATTTGCACAATATTGGGATGTTTGCACAAAGATAGCAGTAGCGCCTCATCCCGGAATTTGTCCCGATACCAGCCAAAATTTGGATCGCTCAATAAGTCGTCTTTCAGCGTTTTGATGACAACCCGCTGGCTGTTTTGCGCCTTCTGTGCTAGGTACGTGGCCCCAAAACCGCCCTCGCCCTTGTCTATCTTGCGCTCAATAATATACCGATCGCCATTTAACCGCTGCCCCGGTGTCCAAACCATTCTCCTCACCGCCAACCAATATTAATTTTTATCTCGGCCTAGCCTGTATTTTAACTGTATTTTGTAAGTGCGGTTTAGTTCCACGGGCCCAACTTCAGTTCGCCTTCCCGGTGATGGTTGGCTTTTAGTTCGATCGCCCTTTTCCGACATAATTCGATCGACAAATTCGCAGCAATCTCATTAAGAATCCTAAATCCCAAAACCTCTTTACCCAAACAGACCCTTTCTATGGCAACCTAAAAAACAGCAGACACAATTTTATAGACCTTCGTAACAAAACTCTACCAATCAACTATGCAAACTCTGCCGAATCCAACTAAAACCCCCAACCCTCAGCCGATTTTCGACACCAGCATCAAACGCCGCAAAACCCGTCCCGTCAAAGTCGGCAGCATCACGATCGGCGGAGGCAACCCAGTCGTCGTACAATCAATGATTAACGAAGACACCCTCGACATCGACGGTTCAGTCGCCGGAATTCGGCGCTTGCACGAGATTGGCTGCGAAATCGTCCGCGTCACCGTGCCCAGCATGGCCCACGCCAAAGCTTTAGCCGAAATCAAGCAAAAATTGCACGCCACCTACCAAGCCGTGCCCCTCGTCGCCGATGTCCACCACAACGGGATGAAAATTGCCCTGGAAGTCGCCAAACACGTAGACAAAGTGAGAATCAATCCCGGACTTTACGTGTTCGAGAAGCCGAAAGCCGACAGAAGCGAATACACTGACGCGGAATTCGCGGAAATTGGCGCAAAAATCCGCGAAACCCTGGAACCTCTGGTGATTTCCCTGCGCGATCAAGGTAAAGCTTTGCGAATCGGGGTTAATCACGGTTCCCTCGCCGAACGGATGCTGTTTACCTACGGCGACACCCCCGAAGGCATGGTAGAATCGGCCCTGGAATTTATCAGAATTTGCGAATCCCTCGACTTCCGCAACATCGTGATTTCGCTGAAAGCCTCCCGCGCGCCGGTGATGGTGGCTGCTTACCGCTTGATGGCGCACCGGATGGACGAATTGGGCATGGATTACCCGCTACATTTGGGTGTCACGGAAGCTGGCGATGGCGAATACGGCCGCATTAAATCCACGGCTGGCATCGCCCCGCTGTTGGCTGACGGCATCGGCGACACTATCCGCGTCTCGCTGACAGAGGCCCCAGAAAAGGAAATTCCCGTTTGCTACAGCATTCTGCAAGCCTTGGGATTGCGGAAAACGATGGTTGAATATGTCGCTTGTCCTTCCTGCGGCCGCACTTTGTTTAATTTAGAGGAAGTCTTGCACAAAGTGAGAGAGGCGACGAAGCACCTCACGGGTTTGGATATAGCAGTTATGGGCTGTATTGTCAATGGGCCTGGAGAAATGGCTGATGCTGACTACGGCTATGTCGGGAAGCAACCGGGTTATATTTCTCTGTACCGCGGCCGGGATGAGATTAAGAAGGTTCCTGAGTCTCAAGGTGTGGCAGAATTGATTGATTTGATTAAGTCGGACGATCGCTGGGTTGAACCTGAGTAGGTTTGGGGCCGACACAATGGGATTGGTGTCAACACAGAGACTGCAACTTTTGAAAAATCTCGCTTCTATCTGAGGCCAGATCCCCCCTTAGCTTGCCCCCTACTCCCCCTTAAGAAGGGGGGGACAAGAGCGATCGAAGTCCCCCTAGCCCCCTTTAAGAAGAGGGGGGGACAAGAAAGTCTTCTCAAAGTCCCCCTTCTTAAGGGGGATTTAGGGGGATCGAGACTTGTGCAGCAGATATACAAAGGATTCTAGGCATTGGTAAATCAACTTCCTAAACCCGCGTCCCTATTCAGGCGCGGCAGCCTCCGCTTCGGGAATACAACTCCGCAAAGTTGAATAAATATGTATCCAAAATCCGACCAAGCCTTGCCTGTGTTAGATTGGGCGTGATTATTCTGAAATCTTTTGCTCCGGCGTGTCAGACAAATGGTTATAACAAAACGAGGGCTTATTCTAAGTGCTGCAGCAGTTGCACTCACTGCTGTAACTCTTGTCAACACTGGTTGCAGTTCTAAATCTCTGGCTTCTTTTCGGGGAAGTCCTAAAGAATTGGTTGATGAAGTTTGGCAGATTATTGACAAAAGTTATGTTGATGGCACGTTTAACCAGGTTGACTGGAAAGCGGTGCGAAATGATTATTTGAACCGCACTTATACCAGCGACGATGAAGCTTACAAAGCAATTCGGGAAATGCTGAAGAAGCTGGACGATCCTTATACGCGGTTTATGGATCCTCAAGAGTTCAAAAATATGCAGGTGGAAACTTCTGGGGAATTGACAGGAGTTGGGATTCAGTTGACTCAAGATGAGGAAACTAAAAAGTTGGTGGTGATTTCGCCGATCGAGGATACCCCGGCTTTTACCGCCGGTATTCTGGCAAAAGACATCATTACCAAGATTGACGGCAAAACTACTGAAGGCATGGATACGAATCAAGCGGTAACTTTGATTCGGGGTAAGGTGAATACTGAGGTGACGCTGACTATTTTGCGGGACAAAAAGGAAATAGATTTTAAGCTCAAACGCGCTAAAATTGAAATTCATCCGGTGCGACATTCGGTGCAGAAAAGCCCGATCGGCGAAATCGGCTACATTCGCTTAAATCAGTTTAGTGCGAATGCTGCATCGGAAATGCGATCGGCAATGAAGGATTTGGAACAGAAAAAGGTGACAGGCTATATCCTAGACTTGCGTTCCAATCCGGGCGGGTTGCTGTACGGAAGTATTGAAATTGCTCGGATGTGGCTCAAGGAAGGTACGATCGTCTCGACGGTCGATCGAATCGGCGAGGCCGACAGACAAACTGCAAACAAGGGAGAGATTACTGACAAACCCTTGGTTGTACTCGTAGATGGCGGTTCAGCCAGTGCTAGCGAGATTCTATCCGGCGCTTTGCAAGACAACAAACGCGCGGTTTTGGTGGGCACAAAGACTTTTGGTAAGGGTTTGGTGCAGTCGGTACGCGGCGTGGGAAATGGTTCGGGTTTGGCGGTGACAATTGCCAAATATTTTACTCCCAACGGCACTGATATCAATCACATGGGAATTAAACCGGATTTTGTGATTGAACTCACCGACGCTCAAAAACAGGAGTTGAGGCGCGATCGCGATAAAATTGCTACGACGGCAGATCCGCAATACGCGAAGGCTTTAGAAGTTTTGACAAAAGAAGTTACTGGCAAAACAGGGAACGACAAAGCTCAGGTGAAACCCAATTCTGCATCACCAAAACCGACTACCGCGCAGGCAAAACCGAGTGCAGCACCTTCTAAATCTAAGTAGTTTTTAGTCACCAACAAAAACTCCATCAAAGAAGGACTAAAGTCCTCACTACAAACCTGGTTCGTAGTGAGGACTTTAGTCCTTCAAGTTTATTTATTGCGGCTGACATTTTCCCGCGCGAATTAAACCGATGCGTCGGGCGATCGCATCTTCTGCAGAATCGTAAGGGCCCCACTTGTCTATAATAGTAGGGTCTTGTTCTTCGATTTGGGCGATCCTCTGCGTTGGCGTAGCCCCCGTAGGGGCGGGCTCCGCCAACGGCAAAATCTCGCAATTACCGGCCAGACGTTTGACAATATAATATTTTGGTGTTGGTGTCATAGCTAAATTCGTCAGACAAAAGCTGGATACTAACGAAGCAATTCACTGATTGTATCAAATAAAGATCCGCTTTCAACCGGGCAATTAATAAGAATTAAAAAAAACTAACACTTTCGGAAGATGCCAGAAAAATTATCTATTATCAAAATACAAGCATTTGTCTGAACACTGCATCCAAATATTTCCGAAATACAAAAACCTACTCATCTATACAAAAAAACAATGCAATTTGTCCCCAAAACAATCTCCGAAAATCAACCAGAAATCATCCCAATTAAAGAATCCCCGCCGCCAGAACTTGTGACTTTCGACGTCAGCGGGATGAAATGTGCCGGCTGCGCCAAAGCAGTTGAACGCCAACTCATGCAGCATTCAGGTGTAATTTCAGCTTGCGTTAACTTAGCTGTAGAAGTCGCAACGGTTGAGTGCCAACCGGGGGCTGTCGATGCAGAAGCTTTAGCAAAAAAGTTGACTGATAACGGATTTCCCTCTGTGTCTCGGTTAGGTGGAAATCAGCAAGAAGCCGAAGCGGCAACAGTTGAACGGCGGCGGCAAGAAATTCGACAGCAAATCAATCAATTGTCGATCGCCCTTATCCTAATTATTCTATCCGGTTTAGGTCACATACTCGGCACCAAAGCCCCAATTCTCAGCAACATCTGGTTTCACTGGGGACTCGCCACCCTCGCATTGCTGCTACCGGGGCGCGCGATTATCCTTGACGGCTGCCGCAGTTTGTGGCGAAACGCACCCAACATGAATACTTTAGTAGCTTTAGGCGCTGTCACCGCTTACACCGCTAGCAACGCGGCGCTGCTGTTTCCACGGATGGGATGGGAGTGCTTTTTTGACGAACCAGTGATGCTGCTGGGCTTTATTTTGTTGGGCAAAACTCTCGAACAGCAAGCCAGACGGCGCGCTGCATCAGCTTTGCAAGCTTTAATCGCATTGCAGCCGGCAACAGCCCGCTTAGTTGATTTTAAACTGCCGATTTTAGATTCAGACTCGGAAGAATTGCCTTTAAACTTGACATCTGAACTCTACAATCCACAATACATTGAAATTCCAGCCGATCGCGTCCGAGTCGGAGAATGGCTGCAAGTTTTGCCAGGGGAAAAAATTCCCGTAGACGGCGAAGTCTGCGAAGGTAAAACAACCGCAGATGAATCGATGTTGACTGGCGAATCGATGCCTGTTTTGAAACAACCAGGAGATACAGTCGCGGCGGGAACTATCAACCAATCCGGCGCAATTGTGATGCGGGCAACTCGCACCGGTCAAGAAACAACTGTAGCTCAAATGGTGGCTTTGGTGCAAGCTGCCCAAACTCGCAAAGCGCCGATTCAAAATTTAGCTGATACTGTCGCCGGATATTTTGTATATGGGGTAATGGCGATATCGGCTTTAACTTTCCTATTTTGGTATTTTGCCGGAACTCATATTTGGCCTTCTGTGCTTTTAGAACACGATATGGGGCATGGGGCATCGGGCATGGGGCATGGGGCATGGGGCATGGTAAACCAATTACCAATTACCAATTACCAATTGCCTATTATCCATTATCAATCTTCTGTGTTGTTAAGTCTGAAATTGGCGATCGCAGTTTTAGTTGTCGCTTGTCCTTGCGCTTTGGGACTTGCTACCCCAACTGCAATTTTAGTCGGTTCTGGTATCGGCGCGGAGCGCGGACTTTTAATTCGCGGCGGCGATGTTTTAGAACGGGTACATCAATTAGATACGGTGGTTTTTGACAAAACGGGTACTCTCACAACCGGCAATCTTACACTCACTGATTATTTGCCGATTTTCCAGAATTCGGATTGGGATTTGAACTCGGATATTAATTTGGAAAACAGGCAAGATGTTGCTTCCACAATTGCCACAATTGACTCAAAACTGCTGCAAATTGCCGCAGCGGTGGAAAGGGGCGCTTGTCATCCCATCGCCGCAGCGATTTTGCTGGAAGCGCAACAGCAAGGTTTGCCGCTGCTACCTGCTGAGGATTTCTACACGGAACCGGGATTGGGGGTTTCTGCTTTGGTTGAGGGGCGGCGGGTGTTCGCGGGGAATGCCGCGTGGATGAGCGAGCAGGGCGTGGCTGTGGCTGCGGAATTTTTGGAGTCTTGCAAAGGCAAAACGGCGGTTTTCGTGGCTTCTGGGGGCGTTTTGCTTGGGGTAATCGGGCTAAAAGATACTCTGAGACCGGATGCTAAGGCGGCGGTGGAACGTTTGCGGGAAATGGGATTGCGGGTGATGATGCTGACGGGGGATACGGAGGAGGCGGCGGCGGTGGCGCAGCAGCAGCTAGGTTTGGCGGCGGCTGATGTTTTGGCCAAGGTGCGGCCGGATGGAAAGGCTAGGGCGATCGCCAGTTTGCAAGCTCAAGGCTGTAAAGTGGCTGTGGTGGGGGATGGCATCAATGATGCGCCGGCTTTGGCTCAAGCTGATGTCGGTATCGGTTTGCACTGCGGCACTGATGTGGCAGTTGAGACGGCTCAAATTGTGCTGATGCGAAATGCTTTGATGGATGTTGTTGAGTCGATCGACCTCGGTCGCGCTACTTTTAATAAGATTCGCCAAAACTTATTCTGGGCTTTTGTTTACAATACTTTGGGAATTCCAGTTGCAGCCGGTATCTTGCTACCCGCAACCGGAATTCTACTCACTCCTGCGGCGGCCGGTGCATTTATGGCCTTTAGTTCTGTTAGCGTTGTGACAAATTCTTTGTTGCTACGCCGGAACTTTCGAGCTTAAATGTAGGGCTTGCAGATAAAAGTCCTCAGTCATCAGTCATCGGTCATTAGCCACAAACTAATGACTGATGACCTCATCCCAAGACGGATACAAGCCCCTCACACCAGGAGTCGAGATCCAAGAAGTTTCGACGTTAGTTCGAGGCCCCAGATTCATCTGTGGAGTCAATCTAAAATCTAAAATCTAAAATCTAAAATCGACTGACTGATGGCTACAGTGCCATACTTTCCAAGAGCCGCCAATTATTGTTTTTCATAATTGAATGACTGACTAGCTCGAACATTTGACGGCAGTGGTTATTGGTTTGCAGCGGTAGTTCCTCGTTTTTAATCACGAAGTTCATGCGAACCTCTGAATCGCTGGCCGTGTTTTTTTCGATTAGAACTTCTGCTGTGACAAGTTTGGGAATCGAAACTTGACCGGGAATTTCGCGAGCCATGAGGGAATCTCCTGTATTGTAGATAATATCAAGATTGCATGACTCTAAAATTTCAATCAGAGACTGACGGAGACGGTCGATCGGAACGGCAACGATAAAAAAACCAGTATAGCGAGCCATAGAAAACTCCAGCCGTGAGGCATTTAGACTTTATTATCATACCGAACCTAGAAGAGATCGACAGAACAATATGGATTTATTTTATTTAAATGGAAAGTTAGGGTCATGAAGGGTAAATTTATTGTGTTTGAGGGCGGCGAAGGTGCGGGTAAAACTACTCAAATGCAGCGGTTGATACATTGGCTGCAAGCAAGTTGCTTTTTGAAAGTCGGGTTGGCGGCTACTCGCGAACCGGGGGGAACTGAGCTCGGAAAGCAACTGCGACATTTGTTGCTCAAACAAGATTCGGGAGAATTGGTATCAGAGATGGCAGAATTACTGATGTATGCGGCCGATCGCGCTCAGCACGTCGAAACTTTTCTGAAACCAGAGTTATCCAAGGGAACGATTGTCTTGTGCGATCGCTTTACTGACTCTACGATTGCTTATCAGGGCTACGGCCGGGGTCTTAAGTTAAATTTAATTAAGCAGTTGAATGAAATTGCCACGGGTGGCTTGCAAAGCGATCTGACTTTGTGGCTGGATATTGATGTGGAGGCGGGTTTGGCGAGGGTAAGGGCTCGGGGAGAGCGCGATCGGATGGAGCAAGCTGATTTGAACTTTCACCGCCTCGTGCAGCAAGGTTTTGGGGAGTTAGCGGAGGAACATAAATCTCGCATTGTTCGCATAAATGGCGATCGGTCTGAAGATGAAGTCGCCCAGGAAATCCAAACCATTGTAACTCGCAGGTTAGAAGATTGGGGATATTCAAATAACCCCAATTCCGAAAAGTAAGGAATGAAAATTTAATAACTTAAGCGATTACTCGTTACTTTCGCTCTGCCTCCTTATTATCTCGCAACTTATATCAAATCCGTTAAGATCGGAATGATTTAACCACAGAGAACACAGAGAACACAGAGAGATTAGAGAGAAATGAATAATTCCGTAACGGAATTGATATCAGGGGGCTGTCAACTGTCAACTATCAACTGTCAACTGTCAACTATCACATGGATTATTTCACATCATTAATCGGACAAAATGGAGCCGTAGAATTACTAACCCAAGCAGTCGATCGCAACCGAATTGCTCCCGGTTATTTATTTGTAGGTTCTAACGGCATCGGCAAAAGTTTAGCCGTTCAGTGTTTCATCGAGCTTTTATTCTCAGTCAATCTTCCCGAAAAACAATCGATCAGCTCCCTGCAAAATCGCGTCCGGCAGCGAAATCATCCAGACTTGCTCTGGGTAGAACCAACTTACATGAACCAAGGCAAACGGCTTTCGGCAAAGGAAGCAGAGGAAGCAGGTTTAAAGCGGAAAGCACCGCCCCAAATCCGCTTAGAACAAATTCGAGAAATCAGTGAGTTTTTGAGCAGACCGCCTCTAGAAGCTGGGCGTTCAGTTGTAGTTTTGCAGCAAGCAGAAACAATGGGCGAGGGAGCCGCTAACGGCTTGTTAAAAACTTTGGAAGAACCGGGAAAAGCAGCCTTAATTTTAATTGCTCCCACTGTGGACGTTTTGCTGCCGACTTTGATTTCTCGCTGTCAAAAAATCCAGTTTTCGCGGCTGAATTCCGAAGCAATGGCACAAGTTTTGCAGCAAGCCGGATTCGCGGAGATTTTATCGCATCCCGAGGTAATGGGGATGGCTCAGGGAAGCCCTGGCGAGGCAATTGCTATTTGGCAGCAACTGCAATCAATCCCCGATGATTTCCTACAAAAGGTGAAACAGTTGCCTCAAAATCTGCGGTGTGCTTTGGAATTGGCCAAGGAAATTGATAAAACTTTGGATACTGAATCTCAGTTGTGGTTGATCGATTATTTACAGCATTGTTATTGGCAGCAGTTTTTGACCGGGGGAATTGGTCGATCGCCCTTAGAACCTTTGGAAAAAGCGCGACAATATTTGCTAAACTACGTACAGCCGCGATTAGTTTGGGAATGCACGCTTATGGGAATTTGTCAATCCCTTTGAAATACTTCGGCTTCGCTCAGACACGGCAGTGCCGTGTCCTGATGATTTTGGAGAAATCACTAGATAATGATTTAGGATTGCTATAGTAAATTGTTGGTTGCGATCGCCCATTCATCATTCTTACCCTAAAATCTCATATAGCCTTTCTCAAAAAAGTGAGGTATGCGCTATGCCCTATTCCCTATTCCCTATTCCCTATTCCCGACAGTATCTCATCTTTCGCTTGAAAGGCTATATTACCGTCCAGTAAATACTTGAAATAGCCACCCTAAAAGCATGACACTCAAAAAAATAACGCCTCCAATAATTAACGTCAAACCTAACAGTAAAGCCGCCACAAATAACCAATCGGCTTTTTTACCTGGTTCGGGGGAACCTAAATGAGCGTCCAGCAATTCTATATTTTTGACATTAGCTTTCCAAGCAACATCAAGCAAGTCTCCAGCAACAGGTACTGTACCGGCAACTGTATCAAATACGATGTTAGCTGCCATTTTTACTAAAGTTTCTTGCGGCACTCCCATTTGAGCGGATTTGAAGACAACATAGCCTGCAAAAATCGAACCAACTAAATCGCCACCACCCGGTATCAGTCCCAAGATCGGATCGAGTCCGATGCGGTAACGGGTGCCGGGAATTGGAATTGCATTATCTAGTAAGTGGCTGATTTGGCGGATTCGTCGCAAGGATGCAGTATGGGATTTATTTGGGCTATTTGCAGTAGAGTTTTGTAGGGGAGGACGAGACATTTAATTTACTCCTGGTTGCGATCTGATAGCTAGTTTATGATATTTATTCAACCAGTCTGAAGTTTATTGTCGGGAACATCTGATATCTTGCAGCAATGTCAATCAAGGGTTATCTGCTGGGGTGGGGCGGGTTTATTTCAGCTATCTGCAGGTTTAATTCCCTTAGCTAATCGGCCCCTAGGGTTGATTGAAAATGGTGCAAGATGTCAGGATCGTCTCAGCCTCAGAAATCCGGTTTTTGTGGAAAAAGCCGATTTGTGGGTAATTCATCACCCAAAAAACCCGGTTTTTCTTCAAAACCGGGTTTCTGGCTTTTAGCTGTCTGTTCTCAGTTTAATCGGGAAAGCCCGATCGCACTTGTTCTGAATTAGACGAATCCTCACCAGCCTGTAAATAGCAGACTCTTCCAGCCTGCTACACAGGAATTATGGGAAATGTCTATTTGTTGCCTTCAGTGAAGTCGGCATCAATCACGTCGTCACCGCCGTCAGTCGGGCCGCCAGTCGGGCCGCCAGTCGGGCCGCCAGTGGAACCGTCAGCTTGCTGGTACAGGTTGCTGCTGACAGCGTAGAACGCTTGCTGCAACTCGGTTGTCAGTGTGTTGATGGCTGTGTCGTCTTCTTTGGCGATCGCCTCCCGCAAGTCTTTAATCAACCCTTCAACTTTAGTCTTGTCAGCATCTGGGACTTTATCGCCCAATTCTGCCAACTGTTTCTCAATTTGATAGGCTAAAGAGTCGCCTTGGTTTTTGCGATCGATCTTTTCGCGACGTTCCTTATCAGCAGTCGCATTTGCTTCGGCTTCCTTCACCATCTTCTCGACTTCATTGCTGGGCAATGTAGAAGCACCAGTAATGCTAATCGATTGTTCCTTGCCAGTACCTTTATCCTTGGCAGCTACATTCAAAATACCGTTAGCGTCGATATCGAAAGTAACTTCAATTTGCGGTACGCCACGGGGAGCCGGCGGAACTCCATCTAAGCGGAAAGTTCCCAAACCTTTGTTGTCAACCGACATTTCGCGTTCGCCTTGCAAAACGTGAATTTCCACGTTTGTTTGGCCATCTACAGCAGTCGAGAAAGTTTCCGACTTCTTAGTAGGAATTGTGGTGTTGCGAGGAATGATTTTGGTCATCACGCCGCCCAAGGTTTCGACACCCAGAGACAGCGGGGTAACGTCGAGCAACAAGATGTCTTTGACTTCACCGGAGAGCACGCCGGCTTGAATTGCTGCACCTACAGCAACCACTTCGTCCGGGTTTACTGTTTGGTTGGGGTCTTTGCCGAGGATTTTTTTGACCAGTTCTTGCACCGCAGGAATCCGCGTAGAACCGCCGACCAAGACAACTTCATTAATTGCAGATTTGTCTAATTTCGCGTCGCGGATTGCGTTTTCTACGGGAATGCGAGAGCGATCGATCAAATCGGAACAGAGTTCTTCAAACTTGGCCCGCGTCAAAGTCGTGTCCAAGTGTTTTGGCCCGTCTTGAGTCGCAGTAATAAACGGCAAGTTGATTTCTGCTTGAGTAACACTCGACAGTTCAATCTTGGCTTTTTCTGCAGCTTCCGTCAGGCGTTGCAGTGCTTGCTTGTCTTTGCGGAGGTCAATTCCTTCGGCTTTTTGGAAGTCATTAGCAATGAAATCGACGATTTTTTTGTCGAAGTCGTCACCGCCGAGGTGAGTGTCTCCACTCGTTGCGAGCACTTCAAATACGCCATCGCCGACTTCGAGAATCGATACGTCGAAAGTACCGCCGCCCAAGTCAAATACCAGGATGGTTTCGTTGCTTTTTTTATCTAATCCGTAAGCTAAAGCTGCCGCTGTAGGTTCGTTAATAATCCGCAGAACTTCTATCCCGGCAATTTTGCCAGCGTCTTTCGTAGCTTGGCGCTGGGAATCGTTGAAGTAGGCGGGCACTGTAATTACCGCTTGGGTAACAGTTTCGCCGAGGTATTTGCTGGCATCTTCTACGAGTTTCCGCAAAACTTGCGCGGAAATTTCTTCGGGAGCAAATTGTTTGCCGCGGGCGGGACAGTCGAGTTTGACGTTACCGCCGACGTTGAGCACTTGATACGAAACTTCGGTGGTTTCGTTGGCTACTTCCTCATTTCTGCGTCCGATAAACCGTTTTACTGAGTAAAAGGTGTTTTCGGGGTTCATCACGGCTTGGCGCTTGGCGATTTGTCCGACAAGCTGGTCGCCGTTTTTAGCGTATGCTACTACCGAAGGTGTGGTACGACCCCCTTCGGCGTTGGCTATGACGGTGGGTTTGCCGCCTTCCATAACTGCGACGCAGGAGTTTGTGGTACCTAAGTCAATTCCAACTACTTTTCCCATAGGGGTGTTCCGGCTCCAATCTCTACAAAATTTTGGTTTTCTATCTGTGCGATAGTCTGGTTATTCAGGACTGCGATATTACCTCGCGGTTTACGGGTAGTTAGTCCTGCTTTAATACAGTCTTCGATAGGGTGCTGATCTCTATACTGCGGGCGGTAGACCTTGCGATGAAGGGGTATTTACCGAACCTGTTGAGGGACGGTTGCATCCGTGAGGCTTGCACCGCTACAGTTGCTGACTGCTTTTGTTTACTCTTCCTAATGTACGGCGTGCGATCGCTAGTGGCATTGTGGCAAACCGTATATGTTGTGTTGTATTTGCCGTCTTATGTATTTTACAACTCCCCAGCTATCACGCACGGGCATTCTTCCTTCAAATAAAAACACCTTGCAAAAACAGTGCCTTTACTGGGTCTGACTTTTTCTCCAGAAGCGGTAGCGAGATGCCCTCCTGCCAAAAGTTGTAAACCTTCATCTCTGATATTGCTCGCCGCCGCATTAATATCCCTGTCATGTATCATTTTGCCACTACAAAAAACCAGTTCGTCTTCGCCTACTGATATCGTTTCCGATAGCATCGAAATTATATATTTTAATCATTGATAGTGCGAGCTTCCCCGAAGAGCGATCGACTTCGCGAGCAGGGAAACTCGCACTATATAATTCCAATGCTACCGCATTTGATATGATACCACGTCCAGTCGATTACCCTAACAAAAATGGCTCGTAGTGCGGAATTTAGTCCGTACTACGAACCAATTTGATCGTCAATACGGTTTACTTAAGACGATCTCCCTGGCACACCCCTTAAAAAGGGGGGAACAAGAATCCCCTCAAAGTCCCCCCCTACTCCCCTTTTTAAGGGGGATGCGAGGGGGATCTCCGGGGCATAAATATGTTAAGTGAACCGTATTGATTTGATCGTTATCAATCGATCGCACACGATACACGATATGACTACCGACTACCCTTCGACTTGCTTCGGCTTCGCCAGCCGACAAGTCGCGATCGGGCAAAATGACTACTAACTACTAACTACTAACCAATGACTAATGACTACTGACCAATGACTACTGACTAATCAGCAAAGCTGCGGGAAAATAACCGAGAGCATCACCAATTTCCAGCGTACCGTTACTTTCTACTAGCTGGTTGGTAATCGCATCCTTCCAAACCGACGGCATTTGCTCGGACAATACCAGATTAGTATCTTTCCAGACTTGTTTGCCGATCGGTATTTCTGCCGGTTTGACAACTCCCGTCAAAAACCGAGGAGCAACGACAATAACTGTAGTATCTCCAAAGCTTCGCGCAAAGGCAACCACATTATCCTTAAACGTGCCAACTACTTGCAATGATTGATAGTCGCCCGACTTAAACACTTCCAAGTATTCTTTTCTCGCTTCTAGCAATCTTGCCGTCAAAAACAGCTTGATTCTAGCATCTTCCCGCGTCGCAATCAAATCTTCTACCAGTTGCAAAATATCTGTCTTAGCTTGCTGTTTAATTTCCTGCAAAACTTGAATTCTGCGGTCAAAATCAACCGGACGGCGGTTGTCGGGATCGACGTGGCTTAAATCCCAGAATTCTGTTCCTTGATAAATGTCGGGAACACCAGGAGCGGTGATTTTTAGCAGCGTTTGAGATAAAGAATTGAAAATTCCGTAATCAGCTACTTTTTTCCAGAAAGGCAGAAAGTTCTTCAAAAATTGATTGTTTTCTGAATTTTCGAGAACGCTCTCGATAAATGTCATAAAACCAGTTTCGTAGTCGTTGTCGGCTCTCAGCCAAGCCGTATAAACTTTAGCTTCCCGGACGGCTTTGATTGCATAATCTTTGAGGCGATCGACATAATCGGTGTTTTCAATTCCTTCAAAGGGAAAACTGCCGAGAATAGTTTGGTACAAGAAGTATTCGTCGTTAGTATCGGGAACCATTCGATTCACAAAGTTGATTTTTTTAGAAGAATTTAGCTCTCTCCACGACCTGACTTGCTGTTCCCATTCTTCGGGAATTTCTGACAAAACGTTAATTCTGGCTCGCACATCTTCGCCCCGTTTGGTATCGTGGGTAGCTGTAGCATTCATTTTGTGCGGCCAAGCTATTTGCTGCTGTTTGTTGAAGTCGTGAAAATCTGCCAGCGAAACACCGAACTGACTGGGGTTTCCTCCTACTTCGTTGAGGGATAAAAGCCGGTAGTAGACGTATAAAAGCGTGTCTTCAACTCCTTTCGCCATCAAAGGGCCTGTCAATTGCTGCAGTTTCATGACAAAGTGGCGCCGCTCCTCTTTTTGTTCGACTGTGAGAGTTTCTTCTTCTTCCAGCAGCAGCAGCGTTTCGATAAATTTAAGTTCTTTGAGGAGTCGCGGTACCAGTTCTTTCGCATGGGCGATCGCATATTTTACGTAAGTGCGATCGGACTCTCGCAAACCCTCTTGATTTATGTAAGTTCGGTACACCGGAAAAACTGTTAAAACTGCTGACAGTGCTTTTTCCAAACCGGAACGAGTAAAGTCATTTCCCTGTCTGGAGTGACCGGAAATATTTTTCAAAAGTTGAGCCAGATTGTCAACATCTCCCGCCAAATTTTTCTCAACTATGAGCCCTTTTTTCTCTAAAAACAACTGTTCGTAGGGAACGGTCAGTCGAGTAAATCTGTGATAGATTTCGCTAAATTGCTCTTCGCGATCGCACCGACAAAAAACGCCGTTTAGATAATTCAAAAACTCGTAGCCGCTCGTCCCCTCTATCGGCCAATATGGTGGCAAATCTTCTTCGTGTTCCAGAATTTTTTCAACAGTAAGGTAAGTTTCTCCGATTTTTTCCCGCAGCCGTTTCAAATATTCGGTTGGATCGTAAAGTCCGTCGATGTGGTCGATTCTCAATCCGGTAAACTTTCCCTCTTCAACCATGTCGAATATCAAAGCATGGTTTTTGTGAAAAACTTTAATTTCTTCAACTTTTACCGACATCAGTTCGTTGACTGTAAAAAACCTGCGGTAGTTAATTTCTTCAGCTCCCACTTTCCAGAAAGATAGGCGGTAAAACTGATCGGAAAGCAAATCGTCCAGCAAATTAAAGCTTTCAGCATTACCCTTTTCTCCGTTAAAAACATTGATATTTTCATCTATAAATTCATGCACTACGGGATTTTGATTGTAGAGTTCCCACAGCAATCCTTTGACAAAAGCTATCTGATCGTATCGGGCCTTACCTTTAACTTCGGAAGAGGTATTTTTGATTAGGTAAATTATTCCTAAAAGTTTAATGAAATCTGGATGTCGCCTGCCTAATTCCCTGCCTAAATGTCCTAAATTATGAGTAATAAACTTACCGTAAGAGTCAATTTTGACGGGCAATTTTAAATCGTAGTAATTGATAGTAAGCCCTTTTTCCCTGTATTGAAGTTGAATCTCGCCATTTTCCAGACACTCTCCATAAAAATTGCCCAGCAGCGGAGCCAAAACTCGACCCCTGAGATTTTCGTAAGCGTGATTCCATTCAATATCAAAGTAATCGAAATAGTCGGAATCTGGCCCGTTTTCTAATACGTCTGACAGCAACAAGTTTTGAGTGTCGTAGGCCATGTGGTTCGGGACAATATCTTGCAGCCATCCCATTTTTCGCTGTTTGATTTCGTAGGTAAGCGATTCAAAATCTTCTGAGTTTCCCAATTCGGGATTGAGCAGATTTGAGTCAACGACATCGTAGCCGTGAGTGCTGCCTTTTCTGGCTTTAAATATCGGTGATGCGTAAAGGTCGGTAATGCCTAATTCTTCCAAATAACTCACAATTTGTTTGGCGGCTTCAAATTTAAAACCTCCATGAAATTGAATCCGATAAGTTGCTGTGGGAATTCTCATTATGTTAATTTGAGTCCTATTTAATTAGTTTGTCGGGTTTTTTGTTTAAAATTAGAAATAGTGGGTTGGGTTTAGCGGTAGCGCATTCGGCTCGACAATAGCCTAACAACTATTTGTCATTACCCATATCTGGTGAAATCCTCAATCCGCTGCGAGCCGCCAGGGAATTAATTCCTTGACTAATGCGTGTAAGTCGGTTAAAACTAACCCAGTTTATGGTTGTTTGAGTTTGTTTTAACCGAAGGCTGGCTAGTCGGTAAACGAAAAATCAAAAATGTGGATAATGACAAGTAGGGGCGGTGGATGGTGCGTGCCCGCCCTCATTACGGGGCGGTGGATGGTGCGTGCCGCCCTCATTACGGGGCGATCGCGAAAACTAGGACATCAAACACTAGACTGATACTAAGTTTGATTTGGTTTTTGACACCAATGAGCGATCGCCCAAACCAACCTACTATTTCACTAATTCGTAGAGTGCGAAACTCTGCGGTTTAACAATCAATTCTTGCTCTGATTCGATATTGTCAGGCAAGCTAGAACCCGAACCCATCCATTTTACATCAGTAGAGTCTAAAATTTTGTGACCTTTGCCTGCGGGAAGTGCAGCAGTAAAAGCGACCTCTTGCTTGTTGAAGTTTAAAATGCAGTAGATATCGCTGTCATCTGTCCAGCGACGTAGAAATAATATTTTATCGGCTTCAATGCTGGACACTTCTAGATTGTTTTTGTCGAGTTTTTTAAGTGCCGGTATTGTCCGCCGCAGTTGAATCAAGTGTTGGTGCCATTCCCAGAGGATTTTGTGTTTCCCTTCTGTTTGTTTTTCCCAGTTTAATTTGCACTTTTGGAAGCTTTCAGGACTCTGGGGGTCTTGAAACTCGCCTCGACCTTCAAAAATCTTAAATTCTTGTTGTTTGTCTTTGCGAATAGCTTCAATTAAGTCAGTATCTGAGTGGGAAACAAAGTACAAAAACGGTGCTGTTTCTGCGTATTCTTCTCCCATAAATAAGAAGGGAATATAAGGAGAAATAAAAACCGTACCTGCTGCGAGTTTCAGTGCTTCAAAGTCAACTATTTGCGACAGTCTGTCTCCCAAAATGCGGTTGCCGATTTGGTCGTGGGTTTGGGAAAATACTACAAATTTTTCGCCCGGTTCATCTTTGACAGAACTGCCGTGTTTTCGCTTTCTGTGGGGGGCGTACTGGCCTGAGTAAACAAAGCTTTCTTTGAAGGATTTTTCTAAATGTTCGCACTTGCCGAAGTCTTGGTAATATCGGTCATTTTCTCCGGTAAGCAAGGCGTGGAGTGCGTGGTGGAAATCGTCGCACCACTGGGCATCTAATCCCATGCCACCTAGTTCTTTGGGGCGTGTAGTGCGGACATCGTTTAAGTCACTTTCTGCGATTAAATAAATTTTCCTTCCTACCTCTTCGGAAAAATCCGCTGTGGCATCGGATAGTTGTTGCAAAAACGGTCTGGCACCCACTTCAAATATTGCTTGAATTGCGTCTAGTCTCAAAGCGTCGATGTGATAGTCTCGAAACCAGTAGAGGGCGTTTTCAACAAAGTAATTGCGGACTCCATCGCTGTAAGCGTCGTCGAAGTTGAGGGCTTCTCCCCAAATAGGTCGGTATTTTGATGTGAAGTAGGGGCCGAATTCGGGGAGGTAGTTTCCTTCGGGGCCTAGGTGGTTGTAAACGACATCAAGAATTACTGAAATGCCGTATTCGTGGCAGGCGTTGACGAGTTTTTTGAACTCTTCGGGGCCGCCGTAGGAGTTTTGGACGGCGTAGGGATATACGCCGTCGTATCCCCAGTTTCTGTCGCCTGGGAATTGGGCGACTGGCATGATTTCGATGGCGTTGATTCCGAGTTCTTGAAGTTGTTTGAGTTGGGGAATTATGGCTGCAAAGGTTCCGGCTTGGGTGAATGTGCCTACGTGCAGTTCGTAGATAATCATTTCGGCTATTGGCACGCCTTGCCAATTTGTGTCTGTCCAAGTAAAGGAGTTTTCATCTATTACTTGGGATGGGGCGTGGACTCCTTGGGGTTGATATTTTGAGGCTGGGTCTGGTAGGTCGGTTTTTTCTGCGAGTTTGTAAGTGTAAAGGGTTCCTGGTTGGATGTCTGTAGCTGTGGTTTGCCAGTAACCTTCTGCGGATTGCTGCATGGGGATTTGGCGTTTGTTTGGGGAAATGATTTGGAGGGATATTTGTTTGATTGTGGGGGCCCAAACTGTAAATTCACATTGATTGTTGCCGAGGTAATTGGCTCCTATCTTCACTTTTAGTTGTTCTCCTTATAAAATAGGTTGGTGGTGCGATATCCCTAGGGGCGATCTCAAATTCTTTGTCGTGACTGTTCGATCTCTATTTAGAGGGTAATATGGCTTAAAATAAGAAACAACTAACCTTAGACAGAGCGATTAAAGGCTAGAGTCGCGACTGGGAAAAAGTAAAAGTAGCGGTTGGTTATATTTAAATTAAAGCATGAATCTGCTAAGCTGTTGTTCATCCCAATTGTCTGTGGTGATTGATGGGGAGAGGGAGAGAGAGGGAGAGAGAGGGAGAGGGGGAGAGGGGGAGAGGGGGAGAGGGGGGGAGAGGATTTTTGAGATAGCGTGGAAATATACAATTTAAATGCACAACAGGTTAATATTTGTTGTTAAAAATTGGTTTGAAATATACCTAAAGATAGATTACAAATTAGCGCGAGTGTTTGTTTTATGGTTATTGATTTTGGACGGGAAATTTGCTGCAATCTTGACTCGGCGGAGTCTCGCGAGTGGTTGGTCACAAACGGGATCGGCGGTTACGCTAGCGGGACGATCGCCAATCTCCTCACCAGGCGCTATCACGGGCTGCTGGTAGCCGCCCTCAAACCCCCGCTGGCACGCACTTTGATGCTCGCCAAGCTCGACGAGACGGCGGTGTATGCCGATCGCCCTTATCCGCTTTATACAAACCGCTGGGCCGACAGTACGATCGAACCCCACGGCTACAACTTCATCGAAAGCTTCTACCTCCAAGAAACTACGCCTGTTTGGAGGTTTGCCCTAGGCGACGCTATTTTGTCCAAGCGGATTTGGATGCAGCAAGGTGCTAACACAACATATATTCAATATCGCTTGCACCGCGCCTCAAAGCCAGTCTCCCTCGCTGTCAAAGCCCTAGTCAACTACCGCGACTACCACCACACGACAAGGGCGGGCGACTGGCAGGTGAGGCTAGAAACCTTGAGAGAGGGGGTTTGCGTCACGGCTTTTAAGGGAGCCGCACCGCTTTATCTGCTGACAGATGCCGAACCAGAGGCTCAATTCCGAGTCTCCGCTCCTTTATACAATTGGTACTACGGATTTGACCTCGCTGCCGAAAAACGGCGCGGATTGGAGTATTGTGAGGATCACTTGCACGCGGCGACTTTTCACTTGACGATCGCACCGGGAAATTCTGTCACATTGATAGCGAGTACCGAGAAAAATCCCGAACTCAACGGCGCTAAAGCTTTAGAAATGCGTCGCACTTACGATCGACAATTGCTGCAAAACTTCTCGCCCGCCAGAGAATCTCCCGACTGGATCGATCGCCTAGTGCTAGCAGCAGACCAATTTATCGTCAACCGCCCGCTACCGGAGGAACCCGAAGGTAAAACGATTATCGCCGGATATCCCTGGTTTAGCGACTGGGGGCGCGATACCACGATCGCCCTGCCCGGCCTCACAATCTGTACCGGGCGGTGGGACATTGCCCGATCGATTTTGCGGACTTTTGCGCGGTATGTCGATCGGGGAATGCTCCCGAACCGCTTCCCGGATGCCGGCGGCGCACCGGAATACAACACTGCAGACGCGACGCTGTGGTACTTTGAGGCAATTCGCGCTTACTGCGACTGCACCGGAGACGACGAACTTTTGACCGAACTCTGGCCGACACTATGTGAGATTGTGGACTGGCACATTTGGGGAACTCGGTATAACATCCGCGTCGATCCCGATGACGGTTTAGTCTACGCGGGCGAAACCGGCGTCCAACTAACTTGGATGGATGCGAAAATCGGCGATTGGGTGGTGACTCCTCGGATTGGTAAGCCGATCGAACTCAGCGCCCTTTGGTACAACGCCCTGCAAGCTATGGCAAGTTTTGCTCGCAGATTGGGCAAGTCTCACCACGAATACGATCGGTTGGGCGATCGCACCAGCGCCGGATTCACCCGCTTCTGGAACGACTCAACCAGTTACTGCTACGACGTTTTAGACGGGCCGGACGGCAACGACAGATCCCTGCGGCCCAACCAAATATTCGCCGTTTCCCTGCCCCTAGACTCGATTGGGCCTCGCTCCGCCACCTCCTTGTTACCGGGGGTGCGGGGCAAGGAAACTCCCCGCTATACACCGTTACTCACACCAATCCAGCGGCGCTGCGTAGTGGACGCTTGCGCTCAAGGGCTTCTGACTTCCCACGGCCTGCGAAGCCTCTCACCGCAGCACCCGCAGTATTGTGGAGTCTATGCAGGCGACCAATTGCAGCGCGATAGCGCCTACCACCAAGGCACGGTTTGGGGCTGGCTGATGGGCCCCTTTGTCTTGGCTCACTTGCACGTATACAAAGACCCAGCACAAGCTCGCGAATTCCTAGCACCGATGGCACATCATATAAAAAGCGCAGGGGTTGGAAGTCTCAGCGAGATTTTTGAGGGCGACGCTCCTCACTCGCCTAGGGGCTGCACTGCTCAAGCTTGGACTGTGGCTGAGGTGCTGCGGGCTTGGTTGGCAATTAATACTGTGGGTGTGTGAACTACCCACCGTCAAGCGGAGTACCGCTATGACGGGGGCTTCCAGTTTCAAGGGGAATCGCATCTATCAAGACCGAAATCTTTCCAGGTTGACTTACACTCCCTCCACTGGCTGCAGCACTCGTTCCTAATGCCAAAAACCGCAAGGCTTCATCCCTAATATTTTTCGCGGCATTGATATCTCTATCATTACGGCTGTGACACTTAGGGCAATCCCAATAACGCAGGTTCAAAGGCATTTCTGATACTTTGTGAAGACAATTATTACAAGTCTTAGAGCTAGGGAAAAATCGGTCAACCTCTACATAGGTTTTTCCACTTTTTTCTGCTTTGTACTTGAGCATTGTCCCAAACATCCCCCATCCAGCATCGCTAATCGCTTTAGCTAGACAATGGTTACGCACCATACCTTTGATATTTAGATTTTCTACTGCAATAACTTGGTTTTCGTCTACTATCTTGCGGGATAGCTTGTGCAGAAAATCGACCCGGACTCTTTTGATTCTCGAATGAACTCTGGCTACTAATCTTTTAGCCTTATGCCTAGTATTGCTCCCTTTCTGTTTGCGACTTAGTTTTTGCTGCTTACGCTTGAGATTGCGACTGTGTTTCCTGAGATGCTTAGGGTTTGCATACTTGCTGCCATCACTGGTTACAACAAAGTCAATTAACCCAACATCTAAGCCGATAGCTTTGCCGTTAGCATCTTTTTCCGGTGTCTCTCGTCCATCATTAACCAAGATCGAAGCATAGTGTTTACCATCAGTATTTTGGGAAATAGTAACAGTTTTAACCTGGCCATTGAGTGTTCGATGAATTATGCAATGCACTTCACCGATTATCGGCAATTTGATCGAGTTATCACCTACTTTAACATTCTGAGGATAACTAATAGATTGTTTTCCATGCTTCGACTTGAAGCTAGGAAAACCGCCACGTTTATCAAAGAAATTTTTATAAGCAGTAGACAGGTTCAATGCGACTACTTGAAGTGATTGAGAATAAGCATTTTTCAACCAAGGATATTCCTTTTTTAGATTTGGGAGTAATCCTTGAATCGCACTTCTACTCAGCCCTTTACCAGTATCTTTGTAGGTTTGCTGACACAGATTCAAACTATAATTCCAAAACCAACGACAACAGCCGAAAGCACCCGCAAAGTACGTTTGCTGTTGGGCAGTAGGATAGATTCTGAATTTATAGGCTTGATACATTATTGGCGATCGACATCTCTGATAATATGGTACCAAGGATACGCCGGAAAATCCCAGGAATTTGCTCGTCTGGTCACGCCTATCCCATTTCCCTCGATCATCAAGATGTCGAGTTTCGTGGGATAGGCGATAGATCGTCGCTTCGCTCGTCTTTCATCCCACCACCAAGCGGAGTAACGCTATGGTGGGGGGAATTCCCGCCTGTCTAGTTAAATGGGGAATGTGATCGGAAGTAAAGAGGGCAACCACGGGGGGTTGCCCCTACAAGAATTACACTAATGAACGGACTGCTATAGTCTTGATAATGATTTAGGATTGCTAGAGTGCGAGCGTCCCCGCTCGCGAGGTTGATCGCTCGCGAGTACAATACGCTCTTCGGGGACGCTCGCACTATAATAATGCAAAACACAGATGCTCCCCATCTTTGATTGAATAGGAGGTTTATGGCATTATTGTTAGCGGGCGATATTGGCGGGACTAAGACGATTTTGCGCTTGGTGGAAAGGACTGTTAAGGGTGAAATGAATGCTCTTTACGAGTTTCGCTATCCGAGCGGGGAGTTTCCCGATTTAGTGCCGATTGTACGGCAGTTTTTGACGGAGGCTGCTGCAAAACTGGATTTTGTACCTGAGCCTGAAAAAGCTTGTTTTGCGATCGCGGGCCCGGTAGTCAACAACACCGCAAAATTGACTAATTTACCTTGGCGACTGGATGCAAAGCGCTTGGAACAGGATTTAGGAATATCCCGCGTTAGTTTAATTAATGATTTTGTTGCGGTTGGTTACGGCGTGTGGGGTTTGGACGATCGAGATTTGCACGTTTTGCAAGTTGGAAAACCCTGCCAAAACGATCCAATTGCTGTGATTGGTGCGGGTACTGGTTTGGGAAATTGTTTTGCAATTCCCGAAGCAAATGGTATTAGGGTTTTTTCTTCGGAAGGGGGACACGCTGATTTTGCACCTCGCTCGGAGTTGGAGTTTGATTTGCTGAAATATTTGTTAGCAAAACATGATATTCCCCGAATATCGATCGAGCGTGTAGTTTCGGGACAGGGGATTGCTTCAATTTACCAGTTTTTGCGCGATCGCAAGTTTGCTGCTGAATCTGCGGATGTAGGGGCTGCGATCGCTCAATGGGAATCAGAAATTGGTAAAAGCGAGAAGACTGTCGATCCGGGGGCGACAATTGCTCAGGCGGCACTCAAAAAGTGCGATCGGCTTTCGGAACAAACAATGCAAATGTTTGTAGAAGCTTACGGGGCGGTGGCGGGAAATATGGCTGTTTCACTTTTACCTTACGGCGGTTTGTACGTAGCGGGCGGCATTGCTGCTAAGATTTTGCCGCTGATTTTAGAAGGCGGTTTTATGCGAGCTTTTACCCACAAAGGTCGGATGGATTCACTGTTAGAAATGATTCCGGTGCGATTGGTTTTGGATGACAATGTAGGGTTAGTGGGAGCTGCAGTTTGTGCGGCCGGTCTTTAGGGATTGAAACTGAGAAAGCTATCCTGTCGAGTCGAAACCCAAAAACCCCGGCGGTTAAAACCGCGTCTACAAAGACACTCACGCGCCTGCGCGGGTTGAAGATTTCACCCGATGATTTTTCACATCTGGTGAATACCCTCTTCGTCCGCAGAGGCGGACATCGTTTGTGTAGACGCGGTTTCCAACCGCCGGGTATTAGATCGCCCGAATCTACCCAAAAATCCAATTATCGCCCAATACGGTTCACTTAACATATTTATGCCCCGGAGATCCCCCTAAAACCCCCTTAAGAAGCAGGGTGGATTAATTGTCAACGCAATAATGTATCATAGAAGAGGCAATCAGATATTACCATCGGGTAAGACTAT
>NZ_JAUBTX010000103.1:0-3134 GCF_036705185.1 Microcoleus sp. B4-D4
ATATTGCCAACTATTTTGTCGGCTCTTTGACCGTGTTGATTGATTTTTTTAAGATTTCCTTTGAGATCGGTTAATAGTTCGGCAATATACTCCCTTGTATCGGATTCTAACCGTTCTCCTTGATTTTCCAGTTCTTCAAACAGTTCTTCGGTTAATTCCGCAGAAACTTCTGAGAAATTGTTGACAAAGTTTAATGGGTTCCTAATTTCGTGGGCAATTCCGGCTGTTAAACTGCCCAGAGAAGCTAGTTTTTCTTGGACAACTATCTGATTTTGCATAGCTCTGAGATTTTCTTCGATCCGCTGGCGTTCTTGAATTTCATTCTGCAATTGCTCTACAGTGTGGGTGAGTTCAGAGGTACGCTCCTCGACTTTGATTTCTAGTTCCTCATTAGCCTTTTGCAGGGCTGACTGGGCTTGTTTGCGATCGGTGATATCGCGGACGATCGCCACATATTCTTGCAGATCCTGATTGGAAAGGGAAGCATCTTGAGAGAATCGGTCTGAGATGGAAACTTCCAGAATACGCGAGTCTCCATTGGACAACTTGAGAGTTTGTTCGCTGCGACTGAGCCAGTCTTCTGGCTGAGTCTCTAATCCGGGTAATAATTTGTTCAGGTGAGATCCAATTAGCCTAGTATAATTGATTCCGAAGACGCTTTCGGCAGCGGGATTAGTCTGGCGAATTACACCTTTTTCATCCAGCACTACGATCGCATCTAGGGCAATGGTAAAAAGCTGTTCTGCTCCCTCTCGTGCCTCGTCCATTGATACAACCTGGGGTAAACTCGTCCAGCAGGCAACGGCCACCCCAACAAAAGCAACTAACAAAACCAGCACTACTAATAGATTCAATCCAACACTAGAGTTAGCATATAATTTGATGCCAAAAATCCAGCCGACAGCGACGGCGCTGACAATCAGCAAGATCAAAATTACAACCTGAAATGCCACAAAATCTGGCATTTTGCTCTGGCTTCTGTTGCGGTAAAGCCGAATCCACCACGACGGATGAAAGGGGGCAAAGGCAATGCGACTTATCCCTGCATCTACTGCCAAAACGGCAAGGGGAAAACACAACCCAATGATAAAGTCTTGCCAGCCCCAAGCCAAGCCTCCGACTACCAGCACCACCGCATCTATTATGAAGAAGGCCAGCGACCACCAAGGCCACCGAACTTCTGGACTACCCCGCCGCAGCCACAGTGATAGATGGAATAGTGTCAGGCACACAACCAAGCCAACATTAGTAATCGCCACAAGCCGAGGGACATTTCCCCAAGCTAGACAGATTAAACTCAGAACCAAAACTAAGACAAGCCCAAATCCAAATACACCGCGTCGGGATACAACTGCGAACGTTGGCGAAATATGTCCATCGACGGCAAGTTGGTACAACATCCGGGGGCAGTTGGAAACTATGGTCGCGCAACTCAGAAGACAGCTAGCGACCACCAGAAACGTGACGAGGGAGGGAACCCAGGGCCCCCACAATACCTGACAGGCAGCTAATAAATTTAAGAATACGTCATCTTTCAGACCGGGATCGGTGGCCAAGCGCATCAGTACCCAAGCGCCTCCTAAAATCACAGGCAGCATCCCCAGTGCGGAAATTTTGAGAAACTGCAAGGTTTTAGTAGGGTTGCGGCTATCCGCTACGAAACTGGCGGCAGAGTCACAGCAGTAGAAGATGTATGTACCAAAGTAAAACCACTTAGCCCAGTCAATAAAGGTGAATGGCGGCCAAGTTGCGGGGAAAAATCCGGGACTGTTTGGGGAAAAAGCTAACCAGAATAGACCATAAATGGAAAAAACGGATAATACGCCGACTGTCGGCAACACAAAAAAGGCGTGCAGAATACTTAAGGCGCGAGTGCCGCTGAAGGTCAAAATGAAGGGTAGGAGCGTGAAGGTAATATTTAGTAAAGTTTCAGGACAGCTAAAACCTAAACTATTGAGGTTGACTTTGATTAGCTGCGTCAGTACGATCGCAGAAATTGGCAGTGTTGCTACCCAGCTTAAAAAGTATCCGATCGCTGCATAGCTTCCCAGACCTGGATAATTTTTCAGCATTCGGGCGGTATAGTTGGGCGTTCCCCCAGCCATGTCTGGGAAATACTCACCGATGCGTTTTACCTGTAGGTTGAGCATCATACCCATGAGGATACCGGGCAACCAAACGAAGATGGCGCTAGGCCCGATCGCTGCTTGGATGGCTGTGGCGATGGTAAACCAATTGGCGTGACCGGTGAGTCCAAAGCCCGATGTTTCCACCGCACTCAGGCTTCGAGGCAGGCGCATGAGCGATCGGCTATTAAGATTTTCTCTTGGGAAAGGCTGAGTTGGTTCTGAGTGGTAGCCGTTTTCCGGCTGGTGTCGGATGCCTATCGCCATCAATTTTACCTATTATTTTTTGGATGTTGCAATCGCTACCCCGATATTCAGCTTTAGAGAGTTCAACTTTTTTGTATTAAGTATTTTTGCTACTCTTAAATTTTGGCAAAGCTGCCTTTCCCAGTCAACCATGAAAATCTATCTCAATCCATCTTCAATATTACATTTTATTTCTGACTTCTGACTTTTGCTAATTTCGCGTTCTTTTAGCTATGCCCTTAAGGGCTTCGGCTAAGTCGTTGGGTGTTTAGGGACTTCCGGTATTACAAAGAAATTGGGGAAATGCGATCGCGCTCTAGATTATACCAGGCTTTACCCTCATTTTTTGTTTAACTCCTCTTAACTCGCTTTCATCTCTACTCGATCTCTCTGCCTAGTGGGAATCTCAATCGCAAATTCTGTACCCCGTTCTGCCTGCGATAAACACCTCAAATCTCCGCCGTGCTTGTCACCACAATTTGATAGCTGATCGATCATCCCAAGCCAGTGCCTTCACCCACTGGTTTAGTTGTAAAGAAAGGACTGAACAGCCACTTTCTTACCTTGCTCGTCATCCCGAACCACGATCTTTAACACTGATTCTTACCCGAATTCTTGAACAATAACTGAATATCTTCCTAGTCGTCTACAACCATTACTTTCATTTTTTTACTCCTTGATTTCTGCTATTTTTTTCGGCAATGTGATGATAAACTCTGTGTAATTTCCTACTTCTGTTTCGACTTTTAGTTCTCCGCGATG
>NZ_JAUBTX010000052.1:0-45090 GCF_036705185.1 Microcoleus sp. B4-D4
AGCCGACATCTTTTCGCTTTGAATCATTTGCAATTGGCTTTGCTGCAAGTCATGCAAGGCTTGCTCTAGCTGTTGGGCATAAGTTTGTGACTGCTCATAAAGTCGGGCATTTTCTAGGGAGATAGCAGCTTGAGCGCAGAGTAAATTGAGCAGTTCAACGCGATCGCTCGTAAATGCCCCCGTTACTAAAGTATTTTCTAGATATAAAATGCCCATCAACTTGCCCTGATTTAAAATAGGGCTACACAAGATACTCTTCGGCTGCTGACGAATAATATACGGGTCATTAGCTAAAGTCGGATCGGCGATCGCATCAAGTAGCACAACAGTCTGCTTGCTGTGCTTGACTTTATAAATTAGTTTCAGGGGAATGTCCTGACTCTCTTCAACCGGAATCCACTGCAACACAACTGGCTCTGTATTTTCAGTTATTGACCCCTTAACCAGCAAGCGATCGGATCGCAAGAGCATTAACACACACTTATCTGCTCCCGCATTTTCAACAACAATAGAAAGCAACGATGAAAGCAGTTTGGACAGTTCGATTTCACTGGAGAGAGTTTGGGAAGCTTTGAGAATTGCAGCTAAATCTAAAGCTACAGAGACACTACTACTACTGGAAGTGGCTCCACTGGTGGATGTAACAGTTCCCAAGGTGAAGATAGTTTCGTGAGGGGAGAGGGGAGAACGAGTTTGTTGGAGAATGGGAGCAAGCAGTTGCCGATAGCGTGTTTCCAAGTCGGCGACTTTGGCTTTGGCACCCCAACGAGCATAGCCATAGTAGGCGTTTGTCATGTATTCTCCAGCAATGCGCTGTTTGCCCCATTCCAGGTAGAACTTTGCCGCCAGTTCGTTAGCCAGTGCTTCTACTTGGATATAGCCGTTGGTTTTTGCTCCTGCGATCGCGCGATCGTAGCTATCTCCTGCTTCATAATTATTGCCTAAAACCCGATATTTTTCAGCTTCTACTAGGTCGTATTTATGTTGAAAGTTCATCGGTGCGGAAACTGCACGATGGTAGAGTATGGCTTGATTTTTGGAAACCCGCTCCAGCAGTTCGGTTTTGTCTGTGGCTTCGGTATAGGTAGCCAGTGCTGTCAGGGAATCGTAAAAGTAAAAAACTAATTCGCTAATCCCGCTTCCTGCAACTGCTAGGGTTTGACGCACTTCTATTGCATCTTGAATTGCCTGTGGATATTGATTAAGGAGATAGGAAGTAGTCAGGCTATAGACCCAATAATAATGCAATCCAATTAAATCATTAGTAGCGGTGAGTGCGGCGTGTATTTGCTCTGTTTTATTTGTCAAAGTTGACTGGTTTTGACTATTTTGGAGCCGTTCAACTGCTTGTAAAACAATGTAAGAGTAGTTTAAAGATGTTTTGAGATTGAGCTTGGATAGGGTATTTAAATAAGGTTCTGTTTCTGTCACCAAAGTATTTAAATCCTTACCAGTTATATAAACGCACTGACACAGATGGTGGACGTGATAGCCTGCAAACTCTGAATCGCCGACTTCCTGGGCTGTCTGGAAACCTTCCCTGTATAAAGCTAAACTGTTGCGAAAATGAGATTTATAGTGGATAAAAAATGCGGCCAGGAGAAGATTAACTTTTGGCTGCATAAAACGTGCATTGAGTTTTGCCACTAATTGTGATGACATCTGAGCAAAGTCATAAGCTGTATCCAAATCCCCTAACATCTTACTCAATAAAACCGCATAGTTACTGTAACTAAAAGCTGATAGGGAGTTATTACCTTTCTGAATCGACAACAGAACTTGAGTCAGAACAATAAATGGAAATAGTTGGGAAGCAGAAAGATAGGCTGCGCCGGTAACACTAGAAAGTAACTGCATAATTGCCAATGCTTCTGGTTCGGTCATCACCGGCAAATCGAGTAAATCTTCAGCAGTTCTACCATTAAGCAATTCCGTTACCTTTTCTACAGCCGATGTTATATCTGTCGGTGTCGGTTGCTCTGGAAGATAAGTGTTAAATTTGGTTAAAGCAGTCTGGGCAATCGCGATCGCCTCTTGAAATCTCCCCTGGGTTGTATAGGCTTGAATCTGGATTTCGTAGGCTTTGACGTACTCCGTCGCTTGGAGATTTGCAGCTAAAATTACCTTTACTCCCTGCTCAATTTGCTCGTAATTACCGCATAAATACGCCGCTTCTGTTGCTCCTTCCTGCAATCCTAAGATCAGGCTGGTTTGGGTCTGCCAAGCACCATCAGACAGCAAATTTATACCTGTAGTGAAATATTTAAAAGCTGGTTCGTAAGCATTTGAGGCTTTAGCTTTGCGTCCAGCAATTAAATTAAGTTGGGCAAGATTATCTTTTTCCGATTGGTCAAGGATAATTGCGATCGCCCTGTTCCAATGGTTGACAATCTCGAAAATCTTGGCTTCTAGTTCGGTGTCTGGGGTGCTTTGTCGCAGCAACCGAGCGATCGCTAAATGAGTTGACTGTTGTCGATCTTCTGGAATCAAGGAATAAGCCGCTTGTTGAACGCGATCGTGTAAAAACCGATAAGTAGGATTTGCTGAAGCTTTGAAAACTTGTTCGCTATCTGATTGGGTGAAGAATTTATAGATTTTTGTTGTGGGAATTACTAACCCTTCTTGCAATGCTTTCCATAAATCTGTAGCCGTTTTACCCGCCGTTTTCTCACTGACAATTACCAAAGTATTCAAATCAAATTCAGCCCCAATACAAGCCGCCAACTTCAGGATTTCCTGAGTTGCTATCGACAATTTCTGTAATTGCAATGCCATAAATTCTACTACATCATCAGTAATTGCTAAGGCTTTAACTCGAGCAAGATCGCATTGCCAATGTTGAGTTTCCCAATCAAAACTAATTAAATTTTCATCATGTAATGCTTTAAGAAACTGAGTTGCAAAAAAAGGATTTCCTTGGGTTTTTTGATTGACTAATTTAGTTAGGGGTTTAGCTAGAGATAATTCACAATTCAGGGTATCTGCTACCAACTGATTCATGTCTGATTCCCTTAAGGATGACAATGTAATTTTATTTACTGTTGCTCCAGCTTTCACAATCTCATCTACAGTTAAAATAAATGGATGGACGGGAGAAACTTCATTATCCCGATAAGCTCCTAATACTAATAAATATCCCGTATCCTGAATTAATAACTTTAATAAATTCAAGGAAGCAGAATCTGACCATTGCAAGTCATCTAAAAACATCACTAAAGGATGTTCTTTGGTTGTGAAAACTTGCACAAAATTTTGAAATAGTAAATTAAAGCGATTTTGGGCAGCAGTTCCTGATAATTCTGTCGCTGGTGGCTGTTTGCCGATGATGTTTTCCAATTCAGGAATTACGTCAATTAAGACTTGTCCATTATCCCCCACTGCTTCGAGAATTTGGGTTTTCCAAGTTTGCAATTGCTCATCGGATTCTGATAATAATTGCCCCATTAAATCTCGAAATGCTTGCACGAAAGCACTAAAGGGAATATTGCGATTTAATTGGTCATATTTACCTTTAATAAAATAACCACGTTGTCTAACAATGGGTTTATGAACTTCGTTGACAACCGCAGTTTTCCCAATTCCAGAAAACCCAGCTACCAGCATCATTTCTATTGCACCCAGACTGACTCTTTCAAATGCTTGTAGTAAAGTTTCTACTTCGGTTTCTCGACCATAAAGTTTTTCTGGGATAATGAAGCGATCGCATACATCCCTTTGTCCAATTTCAAAGCTCTCAATCGAACCCGTAACTTGTAGTCGATCTAAACACTTTTCTAAATCAAACTTCAGTCCCAATGCACTTTGATAGCGACATTCGGCATTCTTTGCCATCAATTTTGTGACAATTTCTGATAGTACAGAGGGAATTTCCGAATTAATTTCATGCACTAAGGGCGAGGCTTTGGCAATATGAGAATGTACTAATTCCATTGCATCTTTGGATTCAAAAGGTAATTTCCCGGTGAGTAATTCGTAGAAAGTCACACCTAAAGAATAAAAATCAGTTCGGTAGTCTATTCCCCGATTCATTCGGCCTGTTTGTTCTGGAGAAATATAAGCAAGTGTCCCTTCTAAGATATTGGGATTAATTAGTGTTTGGGTTTCCCTTGGTAGTAAAGAGGCAATACTAAAGTCAATTAATTTGACTTGTTTGGTCTCAGGATTAATTAAGATATTACTGGGTTTAATATCTTTGTGAATGATGCGCTCGCGATACAATATATCTAAGGTATTGCACAGTGCGCTCGCCATTTCTAAAAACTCTCTCAAAGATATTGCATTCTTCCCTTTAATCACCCATTCCTGAAGGGAAATCCCACCAAAATCTTCCATGATTAACGCATAGCCATTTTGATAGGGTTCCAGGTTATAAGTTTGGACTATACTAGGTGAGTTGAGATTTTTGGCAATGGTATATTGATTGCGAAACTGTACCAATTCGCTAAAGGTAGGATAGTCGTTTTTCAGCAGTTTGATGACGACAGGTAATTGGTCATTGGTACGGACGGCCCGATATACTAAAGTTCGACTTCCTGAATAAACTGTCTCGATAATTTTATAGTTGGGAATTTGAACGGTTGTGTGAGGTTTGCTGGAGGAGTGAGAGTTATTAATGGTCATAGTTTTTTGAGGATTTATGAGTGAGCGATCGCTTACATGAGTCCGAAGAAGAGGGAAGAATTAACTTGTTTATGCCGCCTTGATGGGTAAGGTGATGATAAATTCTGTTCCTTTTCCTAGTATAGAGTTAACGTTCAGGGAACCGCCATGTTTTTCCTCAACAATTTGACGTGCGATCGCCAAACCCAATCCCGTGCCTTTCCCGACTGCTTTCGTCGTAAATAAATGGTCAAATATCTTTGATTTGACTGATTCAGTCATCCCCATACCATTATCAGCAATGGTAATTTTAACTAGATTATGTTCTACTGAAGTTGTAATGGTAATGCAGTTAGGATTAACTTTGATTTCCGCAAAAGTCCGCCCATGATTTGACTCATCTAAGGCATCGATCGCATTGGCAAGAATGTTCATAAACACCTGGTTAAGCTGTCCAGGGAAACAATTAATCGCCGGAAGATTGCCATAGTCTTTCACTACTTCAATGGCAGGTCGCTGATCGTTGGCTTTCAATCGATATTTGAGAATTAAGATCGTGCTGTCGATGCCAGAGTGGATGTTAAAAGGAACTTTGTAATCTTTGTCAGCTCGGGAAAACGTGCACAGGCTAGTGCTGATATCTTTGATGCGATCGCAACCCAATTGCATCGAGTCAATCATTTTGGGCAAATCTTCGATAATATAGTCTAAATCGATATCTTCGGCATGGTCGGCAATCTCTATTTCCGGGGCGCGATCGCTATAGAGATGGAGATGCTCTACTAAGTCTTGAACTGTGGATTTAGCTTCATTCAAATTGCCAGTTAGGAAGCCGACGGGGTTATTAATTTCATGAGCAACGCCAGCAACTAAGTTTCCCAATGCCGACATCTTTTCGCTTTGAATAATTTGTATTTGTGATTGTTCAAGTTGGTGGGCATAGTTTTGAGACTGCTGATAGAGCCGAGCATTTTCTAAGGAGATCGCTGCTTGGGTACAGAGAAAGTTGATCACTGAGAGTCGATCGCTAGTAAAAACCCCCGCAGTTATTTCATTTTTCAGGTAGAGAATACCTACTAAATGTCCTTGATTGAGAATTGGTAAACATAGTACACTCTTAGGATTATGTTGAATCAGATAATCATCAATGACTGGTAAATCTGTTTGCAAATTGTCGATCACCACCACAGATTGGGTGCGTTTTACATACTGAATTAATTTGATCGGCACATCGGGATGATCTTCTAAGGGTTCGGAGCAAAGTTCTGTAGTTTCTGGGGTGGAAATAGCTCTCACATGCCAAGTTTCCTGATCGGGCAAGACTAATATACACCTATTACCCCCGGAGTTTTGGAGAATAATTTGGGTAAGTTGCTTCAGAAGTTCATCAAGTTCGATCGTACTAGAAAGAGCTTGGGCAGCTTTGATTACTGAGGCAAAATCTAAAGAATCAGAAATACTGGTACTAAAAACTTTAGTGGCTGAGTGAGTAATACTTGTCAAGGTTTCTAGGGCATTGAAGCTGGTTTGGGATTGCTGTAAGATCGATTGGAGTAGTTGGGGATAGCGGATTTCTAGATCGACAACTTTGGCTTTTGCACCCCAGCGAGCATAACAGTAATAAGCTTCAGTCATGTAGACTTGAGCGATTTTTTCTTTACCCCATTCCAGATAGAACTTAGCCGCCAGTTCATTAGCCAGAGCCTCTTCATTAACAAATTCGTTTTCTTTGGCTCCAGAAATAGCTCGATCGTACATTTCCATTGCTTCGGCGTTGCGTCCCAAAACCCGACACTTTTCTGCTTCAACTAAACACCATTTATGCAGGGTATTCATGGGGGCAAAACCTGCCCACTTGTGCAATTTCTGCTGATTTTTAGCGATGTGATCTAGGATTTGCTGTTGCTCTGATTTTGTTGAATGGGGATACAATCCTAGCTGGGATAAAGAATCGTAGAGGTAAAATGGCACAGTGACATATAAGGCAGTACCACCGTCTACATATTGTTTTGCAAGAGTCGCTTGCTGGCAGGCCTTGGCAACTTCACCAAATAAGTAACTTAAATAGGTTTGGTTAACATAATAGACAAATAACCCTGTGCGATCGCCCGCTGCTTTTGCTTTTTGACTAGTGTTTTGCGTTGCCGAATAAGCTGAACCCTCAAGTAAACTAGGGTTACTAGATTCTCCAATTAAGTTTAATGTGATCTGATGATACATACTGGCATAAAATAAAGGATTATGCTGCTTGGCTTGCCTAATCATCTCTACGTAATAGTGCAGCGTTTGGGCTAAACTTAAAAGCTCAGATCCACACCAATATAAATGGCTACCCATGTTCGCAGCACACGCAGAAGCAGACTCTAGGTCGCCAGTTTCCAATCCAATTTGATAGCCTTCCTGAAATCCCAATAAAGTGGAACGGAGGTGCTGTTTCCAATGGAAAATGGTGCAATTCACGGCGGCTAGAACTTTGGGTCGAAGATCCTTTGCATTGAACTGATCTAAGATTTGTAATGACAACTGACCAAACCTATAGCCCTGATTAATATCGCCTAAAGATCCACATAAAATAATCCCATAGCAACTATAAGCAGCGGCAGACAGGGGCGTATTGCCGGATCGCACCGACAAATTTACTTGTTGGAACATCAATAAAGGAAGTAGTTTTGATCCACGAAGAAAAGCCCCACTTATCGCCATGGCAAGTATCCGCATAGCCGCTAATTTTTCCGGACTTGACATAATCGGCAGATTTAGTAAATCATGCCTTGTTTTGCCAGCTAGGATGAGTTTGGTTTTAGCTAACCCTAGTAAAACTTGCAACCTATTTGGGGATCTGGGCAACTGAATCCCAAGTTGGCTGAGGACATTCAGAGAAGTCTGCATTGCTTCTGCCAGACAATTCTGGGCCAGATATACTTGAATTTGAGTTTCGTAGGTGGTGATTTTATCTAGCAGGGTTTTGGCAGATTTCAAGGTGATGGCGGCGATCGCCTCAAATTGCTCAAACTGCCCACTTAGATAAGCAACTTCGCCAGTTGCTTCATGAAGAGCAAGGGTTAGTTCATAATTGGAGTTCCAGCAATCTTCAGGCAATAATTCCATCCCAATTGTGAAATAGGCGATCGCCGCATCATAGGCAGTGGATAATCTTGCTTTCTTGCCTGCGGCAAGATTGAGTTGAGCGAGTTCTGTTCGTTCTCTAGTTTGAGTAATCAAAGATTTTCCCATATTAAAATGTCCGACAATATCAAATATCTTCTCCTCTCTTTCTTGCTCTGAGCAATTTTCCTTAATTAGCTGTCCAATTTTGAGATGAGTAATCTGTTTATTTTCTTCAGGAATTAGCAAATAGGCAGCTTGTTGGACACGATCGTGCAAAAACCGATAAGTAGAATTAGCTGCCGCATCAGCACTAGACACATTATCAGACTGGATAAAGAACTTATAGTTTTCCGTATTGGGAATAATCAAACCTTCTTGCAAAGCCTTCCATAACTCCGTAGCTGCAACTTCTGCTGACCTCTGACTGATAATTGCCAAGGTATCCAAATCAAACTGCGCCCCAATACAAGCAGCCAATTTAAGAGCATCCTGAGTCTCCCTCGGCAACCTCTGCAACTGCAGAGCCATAAACTCTACCACATCATCAGTAATAGCTAGGGCTTTAACTTGAGCAATATCACACTGCCAATACCGTTCGTTTTGATCAAAGATAATTTGCTGATCTTCATACAAAGACTTGAGAAATTGCGTAGTAAAGAAGGGATTGCCTATGGTTTTCTGATAAACCAACTCAGTCAAAGGTTGAGCGATCGATAAATCACAATTCAGAGTGTCAGCTACTAAATAATTTGTATTTAATAAACTTAAAGGTTGGAGCGTAATTGTATTCACCACTGCTCCAGCTTTGCTCATCTCATCTACAGTCGAGATAAACGGATGAGCCGGAGAAACTTCATTATCTCGATAAGCTCCTAAGATCAATAAATACCTTGTATCTTGCATCAACAATTTCAGTAAATTCAGCGAAGCCGAATCAGCCCACTGCAAATCATCAATAAATATCACCAAAGGATGCTCTTGACTAGTAAATACTTTGATAAAGTTCTGAATTAGTAAGTTGAAGCGATTTTGGGCGGCGGTTCCTGATAGTTCCGTAGCGGTGGGTTGTTCACCAATAATCAGTTCTAGTTCGGGGATTACCTCAATTAAAACCTGTCCATTGTCACCCACAGCTTCCAGAATCTTAGTTTTCCATATTTGTAATTGAATATCTGATTCTGATAGCAACTGCCCCATTAAATCTCGAAAGGCTTGAACAAATGCACTGAAGGGAATGTTGCGTTGAAATTGGTCATATTTGCCTTTGATAAAATAGCCACGCTGCCGAGTGATCGGTTTATGAACTTCGTTAACCACGGCGGTTTTACCGATACCTGAAAAACCAGCAACGAGCATCATTTCTGTGTTGCCATCACTAATGCGATCGAAGGCATTCAGCAGTGCCTGAACTTCTTGTTCTCGACCATAGAGTTTTTCGGGGATGATGAAGCGATCACTCAAATCCCTTTCACCTATTTCAAAATATTCAATCTGACTGGTTTTTTGTAATTGTTGGAGACAAAGCTCTAAATCATACTTAATTCCCAAGGCACTCTGATAGCGATCTTCGGCATTCTTTGCCATCAACTTAGTGATGATTTCCGATAATACTAAGGGAATCTGGGGATTGATCTGATGTGCAGAAATAGGAGTTTGTGCCAAGTGACAGTGGACTAATTCCATCGGGTCGTTGGATTTAAACGGCAACTCTCCTGTTAGTAATTCATAAAAAGTTACCCCCAAAGAATAGAAGTCACTGCGATAGTCAATCCCCCGATTCATTCTGCCTGTTTGCTCTGGGGAAAGGTAGGCAAGGGTTCCTTCTAAGGAGTTGGCATTTTGGATTTCTTGGGTTTCTCGTGGTAACAGCGAGGCAATGCTAAAGTCGATTAATTTAATTTCTTTGGTTTCGGGATTAATCAGAATATTGGCAGGTTTGATATCTTTATGAATAATGTGCTGACGATACAATATATCTAAGGTGTTGCAGAGGGCGATCGCTACTGCTAAAAATTCTCTCAAAGATAGTGAGTTCTTCCCCGAACCCGCCCATTCCTGAAGAGAAATACCCCCAAAGTCTTCCATTACTAACGCATAGCTATTCCGATAGGGTTCTAGACTATAGGTTTGGATGATTCCAGGTTGACAAAGGTTTTTAGCAATGGTATACTGGTTACGAAACTGCACGAGTTCGCTAAAGGTAGGATACTCATTTTTCAGGAGTTTGATGACAACAGGTAATTGGTCATGGGTACGGATGGCCCGATATACTAAAGTTCGACTTCCTGAATAAACTGTCTCGACAATTTGATAGTGGGGAATTTGAACGGTTGTGTGAGGTTTGCTGGAGGAGTCAGAGTTATTAATGGTCATAGTTTTTTGAGGATTTATGAGTGAGCGCTCGCTTACAGGAGTCCGAAGAAGAGGGAACAATTAACTTGTTTATGCCGCCTTGATGGGTAAGGTGATGATAAATTCTGTTCCCGATCCTAGTATAGAGTTAACGTTCAGGGAACCGCCATGTTTTTCCTCAACAATTTGACGTGCGATCGCCAAACCCAATCCCGTGCCTTTCCCGACTGCTTTCGTCGTAAATAAATGGTCAAATATCTTTTGTTTGACTGCTTCATTCATCCCGCTACCATTATCAGCAATACTGATTTTTACCTGGTTATTTACTAATAATGTTTGAATGATAATGCTGTTGGGATTAGCCTGGATTTCGGCAAAACTGCGATTTGTATTTGATTCTTCCAGTGCATCGATCGCATTGGCCAAAATGTTCATAAACACCTGGTTAAGCTGTCCAGGGAAACATTCGATCGCAGGAATATTCCCGTAGTCTTTCACTACTTCAATGGCAGGTCGCTGATCGTTGGCTTTCAATCGATATTTGAGAATTAAGATCGTGCTGTCGATGCCCTCATGAATATTAAAAGGAACTTTGTAATCTTTGTCAGCTCTGGAAAACGTGCGGAGACTCGTGCTGATACCTTTGATGCGATCGCATCCCAACTGCATAGAGTCAATCATTTTGGGCAGGTCTTCGATAATATAGTCTAAATCGATATCTTCGGCATGGTCGGCAAGCTCTGTTTCTGGGGCGCGATCTCGATAGAGATTGAGATGCTCCACTAAGTCTTGAACTGTGGATTTAGCTTCATTCAAATTGCCAGTTAGGAAGCCGACGGGGTTATTAATTTCATGAGCAACGCCAGCAACTAAGTTTCCCAATGCCGACATCTTTTCGCTTTGAATCATTTGCAATTGGGTTTGCTGTAAGTCATGTAAGGCTTGCTCTAATTCTTGAGATTTTTGGATAATACCGGCTTCGGCACGTTTGCGATCGCTAATATCCAAAAACAATCCATCCCAAACGAGTGAACCATCAGCAAATCTTTGGATTTGAGATTCCCCATGAATCCACTTGATAATTCCTGATGGGGTGATGATTCGCCCTTCCCAGTGCCAGGAAGATTCGGTTTGAATGGTGTGAGTTTGAGACTGTAGAAAACTTGCGATGTCATCTGGATGCACCATATTGGTGAAAAACTGCCAATTGGACATAGCTTGCTCTGGGGTAATTTCCAGCAAGTTGTAACAGTCAGCACTAATGTAGCTCAACGATATAGCCCCATCGGCAGTCATGGGATATTGAAAAACTACCCCAGGCACATTGTTTACCAAGCTATGGAAGCGAGAGTTAGTCGCACTCAACTCATTGAGCGATCGCTCTAGCTGTTGGGAATAGGTTTGTGACTGCTCATAAAGTCGCGCATTTTCCAGAGAAATTGCCGCCTGAGTGCAGAGTAAATTGAGCAGTTCAACGCGATCGCTTGTAAATGCCCCCGTTGCTAAATTATTTTCTAGATATAAAATCCCCATCAACTTGCCCTGATGCAAAATCGGGCTGCACAAGATACTTTTAGGCTGCTGACGGATGATATAGGGGTCATTAGCTAAGGTGAGATCGGCACTCGCATTAATTAGCACAGCAGTCTGCCTGTTGTGCTTCACTTTATAAATCAGCTTCAGGGGAATGTCTTGACTGTCCTCAATGGGAAGACGCTGCAACACGACTGGTTTTGACCCCTCGATAATTGACCCTTCGATCAGCAAGTGCGAGTCTCGTAAGAGCATTAATACACACTTATCAGCCCCCGCATTTTCGATGACGATCGCAAGTAACGATGCAAGCAGTTTTTCCAGTTCAATTTCACCGGAAATAGTTTGAGAAGCTTTGAGAATCGCTTTTAAATCTAGGCTATCTGAGACACTACTACTGGATGTGGCGGAACCGGTGGAAGTGACACTCCCCAATGCGAAGATAGTTTCGTTAGTTGAGAGGGGAGAACGGGTTTGCTGTAATATCGGAGCAAGTAATTGGGGATAGCGAGTTTCTAAATCAGCGACTTTGGCTTTAGCGCCCCAGCGAGCATAGGCATAGTAGGCTTGGGTGATGTATGACTGAGCTATGTGCTCTTTGCCCCATGCGAGGTAGAACTTTGCCGCCAGTTCATTGGCAAGGGCTTCTTCTTGGACATATTCGTTGGCTTTAGCTCCAGAAATAGCCTTGTCGTATAGCTCAATTGCTTCACTTTTCTGTCCTAAGACTCGACATTTTTCAGCTTCTACCAAATCAACCTTATGCTGATAATTCATCGGGGCATGGTGCGCCCAATGCTGTAACTTAGTTTGGTTTTCTGCCACCCGCTCTAATACTTTTGATAACTCCCCTAAAGATTGACTCGATAGTGCCAGAGCAATCAAAGAATCATAGAGATATAATGCAGGTTCACCGACTGTTCCCACACACCCAATTAAATAGTTTCTGCCCTCAACTGCATAATTGTTAGCTGATTCAAATTCCCCAAACAAAAAGCAAAGCATTACCTTATACAAATAGAAGTAATACAACCCATATAGGTCATTTCCAGACCGGAGCAGAGAGAGAAATTCCGTCTCTTGGAGGACTGACCCAGACAAAATGGTGGGATGCTCCGCAAAACCCAGTAAATTTAAAATAGATTGCCAATACATCAGACAGTAATTAGCTGATGTCAATTGGTTAATTGACGCTAAACCATTGTAGTAAGTGCGTGTATCTTGCTCCAAGGTAACAAGGGGTTGACCGCACCAAAAAGAATGCCGACAGAAATTGTGGCCATTATATCCGGCGTATTCCAGGCTTCCGACTTCCAGAGCATTCGCGTAGCTCTCCCTAAAGAGTGGTAACGTTTCTTTGATGTGAGATTTGCGGTGGAGGATAAAACAAGCCAGCAACATTAATACTTCAGGTTTAGTCGCTTTAGCATCGAATTTTGAAACTACATTCAATGCCAACTGCCCAAACTGGATAGCTAAATCCACATCCTGCTGCATATTACAGACAATCATGCTATAGCAAGCATAGTTAAAAGCTGAAATAGCGATGTTTCCGTACTGCAAAGACAATTTGACTGATAAGGAAGTCAGTAATGGGAACAAAGGAGGGACACAGACGTAAGCTGCTGGCATGAGGCTGGTGGCCATCTGGATAATGGCAATTTTGTTTGCATCAGTCATGACACTGAGGTGCACAAAATCTTCAATTCCCCTATCTCCAATCAGTTCGCTAATCTCTTGCATTGACTGTTGAATATCGGTCAGCGTGGGTGTTTCGGGAAAGGTCACACCCAATTGTCGCAATATCTGGATGCCGAGCGCAATGGCTTCAATCAGTTTATTCTGAGAGGTATTGACTTGAATTCTCAGGCGGTAAACATTGAGCTTTTCCAGTAAAGAGTGTGCCTGTTTAATAACAATATCAATCAACTGTTCCATCGTCTCAAAGTCACTGCCTAGCATTGCCACTTCCGCTGCTAATTCATAGAAGGCGAGGGTGATTTCATACTGCTGTTGCCAAGCGTTTTCCCGCAACAGAGACAATCCCACTGCGGCATATTCACGAGCCGCTTGATAGGCGGTAGCGGCTTTGGCTTTGCGACAGGCGATGAGGTTAAGTTTTGCTAGTTCATCTCGTTCTGTTTGCTGGGTAATTAAAGACTTTCCGTGATTTAATTGATTAACAATTTCAAAAATACGGTCTTCTGTTGCTGAGGAGGAAATCTGTTGTAAAAGCAGTTGTCCGATTTGGTAATGAGTCGTCTGTTTTTGGTCGTCTGGAATCAGGGAATAGGCGGCTTGTTGTACTCGGTCATGTAAAAATCGATAAGTTGGATTCGCTGCTGTATCAGCAACCAATGCACTGTCAGACTGAATAAAGAACTTATATATCTCTGTATTCGGAATAATCAAACCTTCTTGTAAGGCTTTCCATAAATCATCTGCGGTTATTTCCGGGGATTTTTCTGAAACAATCGCCAGGGTATTTAAATCAAACTGTGCCCCAATACAAGCAGCCAGTTTAAGAGTATTCTGAGTTGTCAGCGACAATTTCTGTAATTGTAGTGCCATAAACTCGACGACATCATCTGTCAGAGAAAGCGATCGGACTGCCGTAATATCGGATTGCCAATGTCGTGTTTCCCAGTCAAAAGTAATGTATTTATCTTCATGCAATGATTTCAGAAACTGGGTAGCAAAGAAGGGATTACCCTGAGTTTTTTGGCACACCAATTCGGTCAAAGGTTGAGCTAAGGATAATTCGCAATTTAGCGTATCTGCTACCAACTGATTCAGATTGACTAAACTTAATGGTTGTAGTGTAATGGTGTTGACTGCTGCGCCAGTTTTAACTATTTCATCTACAGTGAGAATGAAGGGGTGAGCGGGTGACACTTCATTATCTCGATACGCACCCAAGACTAATAAATGTCCGGTTTCTGACATCAACAATTGCAGCAATTTCAGTGAGGCTGAATCCGCCCACTGCAAGTCGTCCAAAAATATCACTAAGGGATGTTCAACGCTAGTGAAAACTTGCACGAATTTCTGCATGAGCAGATTAAAGCGATTCTGGGCAGCAGTTCCTGATAGTTCTGTGGCTAATGGTTGAGCGCCAATAATGCCTTTGAGTTCGGGAATGACATCAATCAAAACTTGTCCGTTGTCTCCAACGGCTTCCAGAATTTTGCTTTTCCATGTTTGTAACTGAGCATCGGATTCAGAGAGCAATTGCCCCATCAAATCTCGAAATGCTTGCACAAAAGCACTGAAGGGAATGTTGCGATTAAATTGATCATATTTGCCTTTGATAAAATAACCCCGTTGCCGCACAATTGGTTTATGAACTTCGTTGATAACTGCTGTTTTCCCAATTCCCGAAAAACCAGCGACCAGCATCATTTCTGTTGCACCAAGGCTAACTCGCTCAAAGGCTTGTAATAAAGTTGATACTTCGGTTTCTCGACCATAGAGTTTTTCAGGAATCGAGAAGCGTTCGCACACATCCCGTTGTCCAATTTCAAAGCTCTCAATTGAACCCGTTTCTTGGAGTTGAGTTAAACATTTTTCTAAATCAAACTTAATTCCTAATGCACTTTGATAGCGGTTTTCAGCATTTTTTGCCATCATTTTCATCACGAGATCGCAAATAACTTGGGGAATTTCTTCTGTATTCCCTAAAAGTGGTGGTTGTTTGGCAATATGAGAATGTACCAACTCCATTGCATCATTTGATTCAAAAGGTAACTTCCCTGTCAGTAATTCGTAGAAAGTTACACCCAAAGAATAAAAGTCAGTCCGATAGTCAATTCCCCGATTCATCCTTCCTGTTTGTTCTGGGGAAATATAAGCAAGTGTCCCTTCTAAGACATTGGGATTGATTAGTGTTTGTGTTTCCCTTGGGAGTAGAGACGCAATACTAAAGTCAATTAATTTGACTTGTTTAGTTTCGGGATTAATTAAAATATTGCTGGGTTTGATGTCTTTGTGAATAATGCGATCGCGATACAATATATCTAAGGTGTTGCAGAGTGCGATCGCCATTTCTAAAAACTCTCTCAAAGATATTGCATTCTTCCCTTTAATCACCCATTCCTGAAGGGAAATCCCACCAAAATCTTCCATGATTAACGCATAGCCATTTTGATAGGGTTCCAGGTTATAAGTTTGGACTATACTAGGTGAGTTGAGATTTTTGGCAATGGTATATTGATTGCGAAACTGCACGAGTTCGCTAAAGGTAGGATACTCATTTTTCAGGAGTTTGATGACAACAGGTAATTGGTCATGGGTACGGATGGCCCGATATACTAGGGTGCGACTTCCTGAATAAACTGTGGAGACAATTTGATAGTTGGGAATTTGAACGGTTGTGCGATCGTTGCTGGAGGAGTGAGAGTTATTAATGGTCATGGTTTTTTGAGGATTTATGAGTGAGCGATCGCTTACATACATGAGTCCGAAGAAGAGGGAAGAATTAACTTGTTTATGCCGCCTTGATGGGTAAGATGATGATGAATTCTGTTCCTGTTCCCATTATAGAGTTGACGTTCAGGGAACCGCCATGTTTTTCTACTACAATTTGACGCGCGATCGCCAAACCCAATCCCGTGCCTTTCCCGACTGCTTTCGTCGTAAATAAATGGTCAAATATTTTTTGTTTGACTGATTCATTCATCCCGCTACCATTATCAGCAATACTGATTTTTACCTGGTTATTTACTAATAATGTTTGAATGATAATGCTGTTGGGATTAGCCTGGATTTCGGCAAAACTGCGATTTGTATTTGATTCTTCCAGTGCATCGATCGCATTGGCTATAATGTTCATAAACACCTGGTTAAGCTGTCCCGGGAAGCATTCGATCGCAGGAATATTCCCGTAGTCTTTCACTACTTCAATGGCAGGTCGCTGATCGTTGGCTTTCAATCGATATTTGAGAATTAAGATCGTGCTGTCGATGCCAGAGTGGATGTTAAAAGGAACTTTGTAGTCTTTGTCAGCACGAGAGAAAGTGCGGAGTGAAGTGCTGATACCTTTGATGCGATCGCAGCCCAATTGCATCGAGTCAATCATTTTGGGCAAATCTTCGATGATATAGTCTAAATCGATATCTTCGGCATGGTCTGCAAGCTCTGTTTCCGGGGCGCGAGATCGATAGAGATTGAGATGCTCCACTAAGTCTTGAACTGTGGATTTAGCTTCATTCAAATTGCCAGTTAGGAAGCCGACGGGGTTATTAATTTCATGAGCAACGCCAGCAACTAAGTTTCCCAATGCCGACATCTTTTCGCTTTGAATCATTTGCAATTGGGTTTGCTGTAAGTTTTGTAAGGCTTGTTCTAGCTGCTGGGCATAGATTTGTGACTGCTCATAAAGTCGGGCATTTTCTATAGAAATTGCCGCTTGAGCGCATAACAGATTGAGTAATTCGACGCGATCGCTCGTAAACGCTCCCTTGGCTAAATTATTTTCTAGATATAAAATGCCCAATAATTTACCTTGATGCAAAATCGGGTTGCACAAGATGCTCTGAGGCTGTTGACGCACAATATACGGGTCATTGGTTAAAGTCGGCTCGGCCGTCGCATCCAGCAGCACAACAGTCTGCCGATTGTGCTTCACTTTGTAAATCAGCTTCAGGGGAATGTCCTGGCTATCATCAACAGGAAGGCTTTGCAACACAACTGGCTGCGTCCCTATAGTAATTGACCCTTTAATCAGCAGGCGCGAGTCTCGCAAGAGCATTAACACGCATTTATCAGCCCCCGCATTTTCGATGACGATCGAAAGCAACGATGCCAGCAGTTTTTCCAGTTCGATTTCGCCTGATATAGTTTGGGAAGCTTTGAGAATAGCGGCTAAATCTAAAGCTACAGAGATACTGCTACTACTGGATGTGGCGGAACTGGTAGAGGTGACACTCCCCAATGTAAAGATAGTTTCGTTAGTTGAAAGCGGAGAACGGGTTTGCTGTAATATTGGAGCCAGCAGTTGGGGATAGCGTTGTTCTAAGTCGGCGACTTTGGCTTTTGCTCCCCAACGGGCATAGCAGTAGTAAGCTTCTTGCATATAGCTGGCGGCGACTTTCTCTTTCCCCCAATCGAGATAGAATTTAGCTGCAAGTTCATTTGCTAAGGCTTCTTCTTGAATGAAACCGTTGGCTTTAGCGCCCGCAATGGCCCGCTCATAGCCATCAATTGCCTCTGAGATATTGCCCAAAACTCGACATTTTTCTGCTGCCAAGAGAGCCACCTTGTGCTGGTGATTCATAGGGGCATTCTCTGCCCAGGTTGATAGGTTAGCGTGATGCTGTTCCGCTAAAGCAAGTAGTTGTAACTGCTCATCCTCAGACTTACCTGCTACCACCGCTAAATAGGTTAGCCCCCCATAAAAATGCAAGGCGGGAATATGCAGCATTCCGACAATACTACCTAAATATTGGCTAGCTTCATTGAGATATTCAAGGGCGCGGTTATAATCACCAAACAAATAAGCCAAGATCAGCTTGTAGGTGTAAGCAATCCCAAGACCTGTTAGTTGCTTATTTTGAAGGTACTGTGGAAATATTTTCGTCTCGTCATAAGCATCTCCAATCAACAGAGTTGGTTGATGGGTTTTTTCAAGCAAGCGCCCAAACAATGCTTGGTTCATTGTTAAGAAGGCTAGGGCATTATCCTGCTTTAGTGAAGCAATGACCGAACAAAACTGAGCGATTTCTGATTGAAGGGCAGATAATTCCTTTCCGGCATAGAAATAAGCGTAAAAATAGTGGGCCATACAATAGCTTAAATACAAAAAGTCACCGACTTCTATTCCTACTAAATATCCCTGCTTGAGCAAAGCAGCCATAGAAATCATAGATTCTTTTTGATGCTGGACACAGGCAGCAAAATGAAGTATTGTCAAACACTTGTACGCTTTTGTATTGAGCCGATCGATTAAAGTTAAAGCCATTTTCCCCAAGTGATAGCCCCGCTCGACTTGACCCAAGCCCGTCGTTAAGACCAAGCCATAGGTAGCATAGCCAACACTCGAAACAGGAGCATTGCCAAACTGGAGCGACAAGCTCACAATTTTTGCACAAACAAAGGGCAGAAATGTAGGTCGAGCTTGTAATACCATTGGCATGATCGTTCCCAGCAGTTCCATTGCAGCAATTGTCGTCGGGTCAGTCATTACAGGCAAGTTGACCAAATCCTCAATGACTTTCCCCTCTAGCTCGACTTCCGCATTTTGTATGGTTTGTTCGCTTAGGCTCGGTGTGATGTCTGAGGGAAATTCTATCCCCAATTGAGTGACGGCTTGAGCAGCAATGGCGATCGCATCCGCCAATTGATTCTGAGCCGTCAACACCCTGATTTGCACCATATAAACAGGCACTTTATCCAAAACCGTCTGAGCCTTATCCAAAACCTGTTGAACTTGGGCGATCGCTTCCTCAAAATCAGCCTTTGAACAGGCCACATCTGCGGCGATCTCATGGAGTTTTAAGCTCAACTCATACTGAGTTTGCCAACTATCTTCCGAGAGTAATTCCAGTCCCACCGTCACCAAGTCTCTCGCCACACCGTAAGCGGTTGCCTTTTTCGCTTTTTCGATCGCAGCTAGATTTAGTCGAATCAAAGACTCACGTTCGGCTTGATGACTTAGCAACCCACGACTTAGATTTAGATGACTGACAATATCAAATAACTTCTCCTCTCGCTCTGCTTTTGACAAACGAGTTTGGAGTAACTGACCCATTTTGAGGTGAGTGGCCTGTTTTTGGTCTTCAGGAATTAGTGAGTAGGCGGCCTGTTGCACGCGATCGTGGAAAAAGCGATAGTGAATTTGCTCCGAAATCTCTTCACTCAGGGATCGATGCTCCTGGGGTTGATTATCATCCAAATAAAACTTATAGATTTTACCCTCCGGCACAATCAGCCCCTCTTTGAGCGCAGACCACAAAGTCAAGGCTACTTGAATTTCGTCTTGTTCTGAAACAATCGTCAAAGTCTTGAGGTCAAATTTTGCCCCAATACAAGCGGCAAATTTAAGCTGTTCTTGGGTGGTAACGGGCAGTTTTCGTAACTGCAAAGCCATGAATTCCACCACATCATCGGTTAAGGCTGCATCCTGTACCTGCACTAGGTCGCATTGCCAGTGACAAACCTCCCGGTCAAAAGTAATCAGACTATCTTGATGTAATGCCTTAAGAAATTGGGTCGCAAAGAACGGATTGCCCTGGGTTTTTTGTATGACCAGGTTGGTTAAGGGCTGCACAGCGCTTTGTGAGGCTTGAAAAGCATCAGCAATTAGGTGATTGAGGCTATCAGCACTCAAGGGACTGAGGGTGAGAGTTTCAAGGGTAACATCGGCATTTTCTAGGGTCTTAACTGTCATCAAAAAGGGATGACCGGGAAATACTTCATTATCTCGATAGGCTCCTAAGACTAAGAGACATTGAGAGTGAGATTGGGCTTCCGTCAACAAACTTTGCATGAGGTTCAAGGAGGCGGAGTCAGCCCATTGCAGGTCATCGATAAAGATGACTAGGGGATGTTCTACCTTCGCAAAAACCTGAATAAAGTTTTGGAACAGGAGGTTAAAGCGATTTTGGGCTGCCTCACCAGAAAGTTCTGGAGTGGGAGGTTGTGACCCAATAATCCGTTCGAGTTCAGGAATCAAATCGATGAGGACTTGACCGCTATCTCCTAGTGCTTTGAGCAGGTTTTCTTTCCAGGTTTGTAACTGCCGATCGGATTCTGAGAGTAGTTGATTCATCAAATCTCGCAGTGCTTGGACAAAGGCTAACAGGGGAATGTTGCGGTTGAATTGGTCGAATTTGCCTTTGATGAAGTAGCCTTTTTGCTGGGTAATGGGTTTGTGGACTTCATTGACTACGGCGGTTTTGCCAATCCCAGAGAATCCCGCCACTAGCATGAGTTCTGAGCTGCCTTGGGAAACGCGATCGAAGGCTTTAAGTAATGCTTGAACCTCAGTTTCTCGACCATAGAGTTTCTCAGGGATGAGGAAGCGATCGCATACATCCCTTCGCGCAATTTCAAAACTTTCAATTTCACCAGTTTCTTGAAGTTGAGTTAGACATTTTTCTAAGTCAAACTTCAATCCCAAAGCACTTTTATATCTATCTTCGGCATTTTTTGCCATCAATTTGCTGACAATTTTTGATAGTACAGAGGAAATTTCCGAGTTAATTTCATGTATTAATGGCGAGGCTTTGGCAATATGAGAATGTACCAACTCCATTGGATCATTGGATTCAAAAGGTAACTTTCCGGTTAGTAATTCAAAGAAAGTCACACCCAAAGAATAAAAGTCAGTCCGATAGTCCATTCCCCGATTCATTCGGCCTGTTTGTTCTGGGGAAATATAAGCAAGTGTCCCTTCTAAGACATTGGGATTGATGAGTGTTTGTGTTTCTCGCGGCAGTAGAGACGCAATACTAAAGTCAATTAATTTGACTTGTTTAGTTTCGGGATTAATTAAAATATTGCTGGGTTTGATGTCTTTATGAATGATGCGATCGCGATACAATATATCTAAGGTGTTGCAGAGGGCGATCGCAATTTCTAAAAACTCTCTTAATGAGAATGCGTTTTTCCCCGAACCCGCCCATTCCTGAAGAGAAATACCCCCAAAGTCTTCCATTACTAACGCATAGCTATTCCGATAGGGTTCTAGACTATAGGTTTGGATGATTCCAGGTTGACAAAGGTTTTTAGCAATGGTATATTGATTGCGAAACTGTACCAATTCGCTAAAGGTAGGATAGTCGTTTTTCAGGAGTTTGATGACGACAGGTAATCGATCGTGGGTACGGATAGCCCGATATACTAAAGTTCGACTTCCTGAATAAACTGTCTCGACAATTTGATAGTGGGGAATTTGAACGGTTGTGCGATCGTTGCTGGAGGAGTGAGAGTTATTAATGGTCATAGTTTTTTGAGGATTTATGAGTGAGCGATCGCTTACATGAGTCCGAATGCTAGGGAACTATTAACTTGTTTATGCCGCCTTGATGGGTAAGGTGATGATAAATTCTGTTCCCGCTCCTAGTATAGAGTTAACGTTCAGGGAACCGCCATGTTTTTCCTCAACGATTTGACGCGCGATCGCCAATCCCAATCCGGTTCCTTTCCCGACTGCTTTCGTCGTAAATAAATGGTCAAATATCTTTTGTTTGACTGATTCATTCATCCCCCTTCCATTATCTGTTATGCCAATTTTTACTGCATCATTTTCTACTGATGTTTGAATAGTAATGAGGTTGAGATGAGCCTTGATTTGGGCAAAAGTTAGCCCAATATTTGATTCATCTAAAGTATCAATTGCATTGGCTATAATATTCATAAATACCTGATTTAGCTGACCGGCAAAGCACTCAACTTTAGGTAAATCTCCATAGTTTTTCATGACTTCTATGGCAGGACGTTGATCATTAGCTTTTAGGCGATGTTTGATAATTAAGAGCGTGCTGTCAATGCCTTCGTGAATGTTAAACGGCACTTTGTAGTCTCGATCTGCACGAGAGAAAGTACGTAAACTGGTACTGATATTTTTTAGCCTGTCACACGCCGTAGACATGGAATCAATTATCTTAGGTAAGTCTTCTAAGCTATATTCCAAATCAATTTCTTCGGCATGGTCGATAATTTGCTCGCTCTTGTTGTGGAAAGTTTCTTGATAGAGTTTCAAGTGTTCGATCAGCTCTGCAATAGTAGGTTTAGTTTCTTGAAGACTGGCAGCAATGAACCCCAATGGGTTATTCATTTCATGGGCGACACCAGCAACTAAATTACCTAAAGCCGACATTTTTTCACTTTGAACCATTTGTAATTGGGCGTTTTGCAAATCGGTTAGTGCTTGTTCTAAGTCGAAGGATTTTTGCTGTAGGGCAAGTTCGGCCCGTTTGCGATCGGTAATATCTCGCATCACAACTACCGCACCGACTTTGTTACCCCAAGGATCGAAAATCGCTTGTCCGCTAGCTAACAAACTCCTCCGAGAACCCTGCTTCGGTGCAATGACTATTTCGGCATTTTCGACGATTTCTCCTTGCAAAGCGCGAAACAGAGGAATTTCCGTTGATGATAGCAGTGTTTGACCATCAGGTTGATAGAGTGAGAAATGTTCTGCCCATTGTTCTGGTGGTACTGATTCCACTGGTAAGCCATGAAATTCGCGAGTTGCATTGTTAAATAAGGTCAAATTACCACTAGCATTACAGACAACAATGCCATCGGTAATATTATGAATGATCGCATTCAAAAACTCTCGCTCTTTAGCTAGAGATGCTTCGGTTTGTTGTAATTGTTCGAGCGATGCTTGTAATGACTTGGATTTTTCCTGTTCTAGCTCGTAAAGTCGGGCATTTTCTAGAGAAATAGCGGCTTGAGCGCAGAGTAGGTTGAGTAGTTCGATGCGATCGTGGGTAAATGCTCCCGTTGCTAAGTTGTTTTCTAGATATAAAATGCCTATTAACTTACCTTGATGCAAAAGCGGGCTACACAAAATACTCTTGGGTTGCTGATTAATGATATATGGATCGTGAGCTAAAGTCAGATCGGCATCCACATCAATTAGCACAGTAGTCTGCTTGTGATGCTTGACTTTGTAAATTAGTTTCAGGGGAATTTCTTGACTGTCTTCAACGGGAATGTGCTGCAACACGACTGGCTCCATCCCCACGCTAATTGACCCTTTGATTAGCAGGCGCGAGTCTTGCAAGAGTATTAACACGCACTTATCGGCTCCTGCATTTTCAATCACAATAGAAAGCAACGATGAAAGCAGTTTTTCGAGTTCGATTTCGCTTGAGATAGTTTGGGAAGCTTTGATAAGAGTTTTTAAATCTAGGGTATCTGAGACACTGCTACTGCTAGAAGTGGCAGAAGTTGTGGAGGTGACACTTCCCAAGGCGAAGATGGTTTCATTAGTGGAGAGGGGAGAACGGGTTTGCTGTAATATGGGAGCCAGCAGTTGGGGATAGCGTTTTTCTAAGTCGGCAACTTTAGCTTTAGCACCCCAACGAGCATAGGCATAGTAGGCGTTCGTGATGTATGACTGAGCTATCAGCTCTTTGCCCCAGTCGAGGTAGAATTTGGCGGCCAGTTCGTTAGCAAGTGCTTCTTCTTGGATATAACCGTTTTCTTTGGCTCCTGAAATGGCGCGATCGTAATAGTCGATCGCTGAGGCTTTTTCACCTAACACTCGATGCTTTTGGGCCTCCACCAAATGCCACTTGTGCAAGTGGTTCATCGGTGCATGGTGTGCCCGCTTCTGCAACGAAGCCTGATTTTCTGCTACCCGTTGCAGGCGATCGGTCAAATCAGAATCCCCACTACAATCTCCAGTTAAAGCAGCAAGAGAATCATAGAAGTAAAAGATTGGCACCGTAACAATACCTGCCCCTGCTGCTAAATACTGTCTGCCCTCAGTCGCAATCTCTGACAGGGATTGCGCCGTTTCACCAAACAGGTAGCCAAGAATCAGTTTATGCAGATAGAAGAAATGAAGCCCCATCAGATCGTTGGCTGCCAACAACTGGGGTAGGAACTGCGCCTCGTCGCACAGATCGCCCACCAAAAGCTGGGAATTGTGAGCATTGCCCAACAGTTTTAAAACCGCCTGTCTGAGTATTTGAAAGCAGTTAAACGTCTGAACCTGCTTGAGATTCTTCGGCATCTGACTGTAGACGTGGATATCTCGCTCCAGGGTTAAGAGTTCCTGACTGCTGAAGTAGGCAATTTTGCAGCTATGAAATGCAGCATAACCCGCAAATTCCAAATCTCCGGTATCTAATCCAATTTGGTAGCCTTCCCGTAGAACTGGCACTGACATTTGCAAATGAGTAGTTCCATGCAGAACAAATGCCCCCAATATGACGCGGATTCTACATTCAACCTCCTTGGCATTGAGTTTTTCGATGACCGCTAACGCTAGCTTGCCAGCCCGCTCTGCCGCTTCCATGTCTTCTAAAATGCCATTCAAGAGCAGGCCATAGCTGACATAAAAGAAGGCAGAGAACGGTGCGTTGCCATGTTGAATCGAGGCATTTACCTGCGAAAAAATCAGTAATGGATATAACAAAGGATTTGTATTATAAATGCCTGGTGCAGCGCTGGCGGCAATTCTCATCGCTGCCAGGGGTTCAGATGCCGTCATGGGGGGCAGGTTTAATAACTCCTCGATCGGTCTACCTGCCAACAGGTTCACCGTATACTGAAATCCCTGCTGGATATCTTCCTGAGTAGGACAATCGGGTAATTGAATACCCAATTGACTTAGCACTTGTTTCGCCAAGGCGAGCGCATCCAAGAATTGATGCTGGAATATATGGTTTTGAATCTCTATCTCGTAGATTTTCACCCGATCGAGTAGTGTTTTCGCTTCTTGCAACACTATCTCGGCCCAATGTTCCATTTGCTCAAGTTCTCCAGCAAGAAAGGCATTTTCAGCCGCCAATTCATGCAACATTAGAGCCAATTCATACTGACTTTGCCAGCAATCGGGCTTTAGCAGCGTGATTCCTGTAGTTGCGTAGGTCATAGCAGACTCATAGGCGGTTGCAGACCTGGCTCTTTTGGCAGCGAGTCCGTTTAATTGGGCAATTTTCTCTCGTTCTGCGGGCCGGGCGACCAATTTCAATCCCCTGTTCAGGTGATTGACGATATCAAATAGTTTGTTGTTCTGTTCTATGTCCGATGTGCGATCGAGCAGCAGTTGACCTATATTCAGATGGATTGAGGCTTTCTGGCGATCGGGAATCAGGGAATAGGCGGCTTGTTGGACGCGATCGTGTAAAAAGCTATATTTAGCTATTTCTTTAGAGCTATTCTCACTTTCCACTGCCGATTCTTGCCGCTCTTCCCCATGATAAAATTTATAAAGACTACTAATTGGTAAAATCAATCCTTCTTGCAATGCTCTCCACAAATTAGAGGCAGTTTCTACCTCTGAGTGTTCCGAAACAATTGCCAAAGTTACTAAATCAAACTGATTGCCAATACAAGCTGCTAACTGCAATACCTGTTGAGTTGAGGGAGGCAGTTTTTCTAATTGCAATGCCATAAAAGCCACAATATCATCCGTAACCGCTTGCTGCTTCACTTGTGCAATGTCACATTGCCAATAACCCTCAGTACAGTTAAACTGAATCAGTTGCTCTTGATGTAATACCTTGAGAAACTGTGTAGCAAAAAAGGGATTTCCTTGGGTTTTATGAAATACCAATTGAGAAATAGGGAAGGCTAAATTTTCTCTGCATTTCAGGGTATCAGCAACTAATTGATTCACTGTGACTTGACTCAGTGGTGCTAAAGTAATCGTATTAATTGTGAACAGTGTTTTTTGAATCTCACTCAAGGTCAACATCAAAGGATGTGCTGGATTAACTTCGTTATCACGGTACGCACCAATTAATAAAAGATGACTTGTATCAGCCATTAATAATTGCATCAACTTCAGCGATGCTGAATCTGCCCATTGCAAATCATCTAAGAACATTACTAAGGGATGTTCAGCACTGGTAAAGACTTGGGTGAATTTTTGAAACAATAAATTAAAGCGATTTTGGGCGGCTGTTCCTGATAATTCTGGTGCGGATGGTTGTTCACCAATAATTGTTTCTAGTTCGGGGATGACTTCAATAATTACTTGACCATTTTCTCCAACTGCTGATAATATTTGGTTTTTCCATTGGTGGATTTGTGGATCGCTTTCGGTTAACAATTGTCCCATTAAATCTCGGAACGCTTGCACAAAAGCACTGAAGGGAATATTCCGTTGAAATTGGTCAAATTTTCCTTTGATAAAATAACCGCGTTGCCTGACAATGGGTTTATGAACTTCGTTGACAACGGCTGTTTTTCCAATCCCCGAAAAACCAGCGACTAGCATCATTTCTGTGGCTCCAAGACTGACTCGCTCAAAGGCTTGGAGTAGAGTTTCTACCTCGGCTTCTCGTCCGTAGAGTCGATCGGGGATGAGGAAGCGATCGCTCAAATCCTGCTCTCCCAGTTCAAAGGATTCAATTGAACCTGTTGCTTGCAGTTGAATTAAACATTTTTCTAGATCGTATTTCAAACCTAATGCACTTTGATAGCGGGATTCGGCATTTTTTGCCATCAGTTTCATTACGATATCTGACAGCACTTGCGGATTTTTTTCCTGGTTAAAACTTCCCGGTTCTCTGTTCCATAAAAGTGGTGGTTGTTTGGCAATATGGCAATGCACCAATTCCATCGGATCGTTTGATTGAAATGGTAATTCTCCTGTGAGTAATTCGTAGAAAGTCACACCTAAAGAATAAAAATCAGTTCGGTAGTCAATTCCCCGATTCATTCGGCCTGTTTGTTCTGGGGAAATATAAGCCAGTGTCCCTTCTAAGACATTGGGATTGATTAGTGTTTGTGTTTCCCTTGGGAGTAGAGACGCAATACTAAAGTCAATTAATTTGACTTGTTTAGTTTCGGGATTAATTAAAATATTGCTGGGTTTGATGTCTTTGTGAATAATGCGATCGCGATACAATATATCTAAGGTGTTGCAGAGTGCGATCGCGACTTCTAAAAATTCTCTCAAGAAGAATGCGTTTTTCCCCGAACCCGCCCATTCCTTAAGAGAAATCCCCCCAAAGTCTTCCATCACTAACGCATAGCCATTTTGATAGGGCTCTAGACTATAGGTTTGGATGATTCCAGGTTGACAAAGGTTTTTAGCAATGGTATACTGATTGCGAAAATGCACGAGTTCGCTGAAGCTGGGATAGTCATTTTTCAGCAGTTTGATGACGACAGGTAATTGGTCATGGGTACGAACAGCCCGATATACTACGGTGCGACTTCCTGAATAAACTGTTTCGCTAATTTGATAGTCGAGAATTTGAACATTTGTCTGACTGCCGCTGTTTTTGTCGGAGTTATTCATGGCTATTGTTGTTTGAGAATTGATGAGTAAGCCAAGGGAAAAATTAACTTGTTTATTCTTCCTTAGTAGGTAAGGTGATGATAAACTCAGTTCCTGCTCCTAGTATAGAGTTAACGTGAATTAAACCGCCATGCTTGTCAACGATAATTTGTTGGGCGATCGCTAATCCCAAACCCGTGCCTTTCCCTACACTCTTAGTAGTAAATAAATTATCAAAAACTTGCTCCCGCACCGCTTCAGTCATGCCAATACCATTGTCTTTAATGCGAATTACTACCTGTTGTCTATCGCTAGATAATTCTGTCTTGACGATAATTTGATTAGGATGAGCTTTAATCTCTGCATAACTCCGTCCAATATTTAACTCATCCAAAGCATCGACCGCATTCCCCAAAATATTCATAAATACCTGATTTAATTGTCCAGCATAGCACTCAATTTTTGGGAAATCGCCATAGTCCTTAATAACTTGGATTTCGGGGCGAGTGTCGTTGGCTTTCAGACGATGCTTGAGGATCATAATTGTACTATCAATGCCCTCGTGAATATTACAGGCAACGGGGCGATCGGTATCAGCACGAGAAAATGTCCGCAAGCTGATGCTAATGTCTTTAATCCGGTTTACTCCTTCTTGCATCGAGCCAACTAACTTAGGTAAGTCTTCACGGATGTAGTCGAGGTCAATCGCTTCAATTTCCTCTTGAATTGCCAGACTGAAATTAGCAGATTCTTGCTGAACTAAATCCAACAATCCAAACAAATCTTTGATATAGTCTAAAGCGGGCTGAATATTGCCAGAAATAAAGCCAACTGGGTTATTAATTTCGTGGGCAACACCAGCCACCAAATTGCCCAGAGCTGACAATTTTTCGCGTTGAATGATTTGGAGCTGAGCTGCTTGTAATTCAGCAGTTTTTTGCGCCACTTGCTGTTCTAAATTTTGAGTCAATAGACGTAACTGTAAATGAGTTTTCACCCGCGCTAACACTTCTTGTTCTTGAAAGGGCTTGGTAACGTAGTCTACTGCACCAAGTTTAAGCCCTTTAACTTTGTTGTCTACATCAGCCAGAGCGGTCATAAAGATAATCGGAATATCACAAGTTTTGGCATTAGCTTTAAGGCGTTCGCAAGTTTCAAATCCATCAATTCCCGGCATCATCACATCTAGTAAAATCAGATCGGGAGGTCGTCGCTCAACTTGTTGGAGGGCGCGTTCGCCACTGGTAGCGATCGCCACCTTATACCCCGCATTACTCAACGCTTCCGAGATCACATCCAGATTGGTGGGAGTATCATCAACGATTAAAATTAAGCCAGTTAAACCTGTTGTCATAATCATAGTCTTCCTTAACTTTTAAGTATTAGTAAGATGTTTTTGAATCAACTCCTCAATCTTTTCAGCCTGGAATTGCTTAGCTAATTGTATGACTTCCTGAATAAAGGGCTGATAGCGCTCATCCTTTTGCCCAATTTCGGCAGCGGTTTCTACGAGTTCTCTCAGCAGACCATCCTGGGTCAGTTCTAGTAAAATTTGCAAGTCTGTCGCCGATGGGGGAATTATCTCTTTCGTAGATACTTTATTATTACTCGTGCTTAACTCAGTTCCATCATATTTCCAGGTTAGTTGTAAATGTTTGGCCACCAAAATCAACAACTCCTCTGCATCAACGGGTTTTGTCAGAAAGTCATCTCCACCCATATTTAAGCTTTTATGCTGGTCTATTTCTGCCACCGATGCCGAAGAAACTATCACCCGTAAATGCTTGATATCCTCCGATTTTCGTAACTGTTTGAGCATTTCAAAGCCATCCATTACTGGCATCGCTAAGTCAGTTATAATTAAATCTGGCAGTTTTTCTAGAGCTTTTTCTAAACATTCTTGACCATTCTCTGCTTCAGTAAATGCGAATCCTAGAGGCTCTAGCAGGTTTGCCAACACTGACCGATTTTCCCAACGGTCATCCACGATCAATATGTGGCGTGGTGGCCCTTCATAGCCGATAATTGTGCGCCCGTCTTTGACAGAATTTTTTTGTGCCCAGTCGGTGGCGATCGGCAGTGCTACTTTAAAGTAGAAGTTACTGCCTATTCCCAGATGGCTTTCAACTTGAATTTTTCCGCCCATCAATTCCACAATTCTTTGACTGATGGCTAAACCTAAGCCTGTGCCTTCTGCGTGGCGTTTGCGATCGCCTACTTGTTCAAATGCTTGGAATAGTTTGTTTACTTGGTCAGATGCGATGCCAACTCCTGTATCGATCGCTTGAAATTTAAGCTGAGGCAATGGCATCGTTGCATTTGATTCTATCATTTCTACCTTGAGGGTCACGCTGCCTTTATCGGTGAATTTAATCGCATTTCCTAAGAGATTGAGTAGCACTTGGCGGAGTCGTTTTTCGTCAGTTAGAATTCCTGTGGGTAAGTTTGTATCTGGTTGATAAATGAACTCGATACCTTTTTGGTCTGAACGCACTCGACAGATTTCTACTACTCCTTGCAGGAAAGATGGCAAGTGAATGGCTTTGGAGGTAAGTTCTAGCTTGCGGGCTTCGATTTTGGAAAGGTCTAAAATATCGTTGATTAATGTTAGGAGGTGAGAGCCGCATTGGTGGATGATATTCACACCGTGACGTTCTTTTTCGGGTATAGTTTTGGTACGTTCGAGAATTTGGGCATAGCCGAGAATCCCGTTGAGAGGTGTGCGGAGTTCGTGGCTCATGTTGGCGAGGAAATCGCTCTTGGCTTGGTTGGCGTTATCGGCTGCTTCTTTGGCAATAGTGAGTTCGGCGGTGCGTTCTTCTACACGAGTTTCTAGTTCTGTAAAGGAAGCTCGCAATTGCCCTGCCATTTGGTTAAAGGAACCAGCTAGGGCTTCTAATTCATTAATACCTTTGACTGCTACTGTTTGGTCGAGAGCGCCAGATGCGATCGCCTCACTTGCTTGCTGTAATTTTAGAATCGGTCGAGCAATCCAGCGCGAAGTAAATATACCCAAGATAGTTGCCACAACTAATGCCCCCAAACAAAGCAGGATAGTAGTGCGGGTGTTGGCATCAATTTGTGCCATGAAATCTGATTCTGGTACTACAATGACACTGAGCCAATCAATGCCTCGTTCATCTCGAATAGTGGAAACTTGCACCAATTGCCGCTGCTCCGCCAGCATAAACTCAAGTTGCTGACTCTGCTCAATATCATTGAAATTACCAAAGCGATCGAGGATTGCTTTGGCTGTGGCACTAATTACCGGACTTTCCGACTTGATAGCGGGAATTTGTTCCAAGGTATTTTTTTTAGGATCAATAATGTAAGGGCTTTCAATCTTGGAACTGGCAATCAGGTTGCCCGATCGATCAATGATAAAGGTTTGTCCGGTCTGACCTACTTTTAACGTGCTGAGGAAATGATGAATTTTCTCAATCCGAAGGATGCTATTTTGAACGCCTAAGAACACGCCATTTTTGTCATAGATGGGTTGGGTTAAAGCAATTGAAGCGACTTTTACAGCGATGCCCAAATAAGGATTTGTCCAGATTGGTCTTCCAGCTTCCTGGGCATTTTTATACCAGGGGCGAGAGCGGGGGTCAAAATTTGCTTGAGTTTCTATCAGCAGAGCCCGTTCACCTTTTTCATCAAGTTGGTAGATTTTGCGCTGAGGTAGATCCGCTTTGTTCCCAACCAAAGCCATAATGCCTTTATTTTGTCTATCCTCTACTTGTATACTCGTACCGTCAGCCAGACTAACTTGCATGACTTCGACCGTATTTTTGCTGACTAACTGCCAAAAAGTCCGTTCCAGTTTGGTGACATCGGTTAAATCAATCTGCTCCTCTTGAGCAGCCGCGATGATAGTTTGTCCAGCAACATAAGGTTTTTCTAAGTAGTTGAGAACTTGGAGGTTAATGCGATAGCCGATCTCTTCACGCAACTGACTAGAAACATCATTGACAGCTATCTGTCCATTTCGCAGGGACAGATAGCCAGTCAGTCCGACGGCAGCAAAGACTTGCAATACAAACGGAACTACTAGCACAAGTCTTAAAGGTATGGTTTTATTTGGATTCATGTTAGATCCTGAGAATGGTGTACTTGCAGATTTACCGAAAAAGGCGAGCAAGCCCTGATGTTTTGCAATAACGAGTGTTACTTTGGTAGTGTTTCAAATGTGTTGATATAATATTCAATTCAATTCTATTCCCTTAGATGACAGGGATAGTGATCGAAAACACAGTCCCCTCGCTATGGACAGAATCAACTTTAATTTGTCCGTGATGTTTTTCGACAACGATTTGTTGAGCGATCGCCAATCCCAACCCCGTGCCTTTCCCTACACTCTTAGTAGTAAATAAATTATCAAAAACTTTCTCAAGCACTGATTCATTCATACCAATGCCATTGTCTTTAATCCGAATTACTACCTGTTTTCTATCTCCAGATAATTCTGTATTGACAATAATTTGATTAGGATTGGCTTTAATCTCTGCATAACTACGTCCAATATTTAACTCATCCAAAGCATCGATTGCATTCCCCAAAATATTCATAAATACCTGATTTAATTGTCCGGCATAGCATTCGATTTTTGGTAGATCGCCATAGTGCTTAATAACTTGGATTTTGGGGCGAGTGTCGTTGGCTTTCAGACGATGCTTGAGGATCATAATTGTACTATCAATTCCCTCGTGGATATTACAGGCCACGGGGCGATCGCTATCCGCACGCGAGAATGTCCGCAGACTGATGCTAATGTCTTGAATTCGCTTCACGCCTTCTTGCATCGATTCAATTAACTTGGGTAAGTCTTCCCGGATGTAGTCAAGCTCAATATTTTCAAGTTCCTCTTGAATTTCTGGATCTAGTTGGGGATATTTTTGTTGCACTAGATCGATCAATCCAAACAAATCGTTTATGTAATCTAAGGCTGGGGTAATATTACCAGTCAGGAAGCCGACAGGGTTGTTAATTTCGTGAGCTACACCAGCAACTAAGTTGCCCAATGCTGACATCTTTTCGCTTTGAATCATTTGTAATTGGGTTTGCTGCAAGTTTTGTAAGGCTTGCTCTAATTCTTGAGATTTTTGGATGATGGCGGCTTCGGCACGTTTGCGATCGCTAATATCTAGCAGATTACCAAGAATCACTGCTTTGCCATCGAGGATGATGCGGTTGAGGGTGACATAGACCTCAAAGGCCGTGCCACTATCAATTTTTCTGACATTCCACTCAAATTCAATTGTTTCTCCGGCTAATACCCTTTTCCACCAGTCTTCTACCAGATGGAACGGATTATCGGGTGTAGAATAGTCATCCAAGATCGAGCATTGCAGCGCTTTCTCTCGCTCCACACCAAACATTTCTAATACTCGGTTATTAACATCTAGCACCTTGCCATCCAGATCGTGAATTATGATGGCACTACTGACGTTGTTGAAGATGGTACGGAGGTTATGCTCGGAAATTTGTAGGGCAGTTTCCGCAGCTTTATATTCAGCTTCGCTGCGTTTACGATCGCTCACATCAAAGACAACACCATCCCATACAGTTGACTCATCGGCTCGTCGTTCTGGTTGAGATATTGCTTGCACCCATTTTATCGTGCCGGACGAGGTGACACTGCGCCATTCATGATTAAATGGGGTCAGGGTTTGGGCAGATTTGGTAATTGCTTGTTCAAGATCAGCAAGATCGCCGGCATAAACTGCATCGAAGACATTAATGATTCCTGCCATCACCATTTCTGGCTCAGCTTCATACAGATTGATGCAACCAGAACTTGCGTAGGTTATAGACTTAGCACCATCCGCAGCCAACTGTAATTGAAAGACCATCCCTGGAATATTGTCAGCCATCTTATGGAAGCGGGCTTCGCTGGCACGGAGTTCTGTCAAAGCTTGTTGTGACTGTTGATAGAGGCGGGCATTTTCGAGGGAAATTGCTGCTTGGGAGCAGAGCAGATTGAGCAGTTCGACGCGATCGCTGGTAAATGCTCCAACAGTGAGATTATTTTCTAAATATAAAATCCCAATCAACTTACCTTGATTGAGAATTGGACTACAAAGCACACTTTTAGGCTGGTGTTTTTCAATATAGCGATCGCCAGAAAACTCAGGATATAACCTAGCATCAACCAGTACCAGAGGTTTCAAACTCCGCTTAACAGTATTCACCAAAGCGATCGCCACATTCTGACTTGATTCTAGCGGCATCGGTGGTAATAGCTGCGGTTCTTGTCCCTCTTCCACAAAGGCTGCTACCTGTAACTCAATATCTTGTTTAAGCAATAACACACACTTACTTGCCCCAGCATTTGTCATCACTATTTGTAACAGAGTAGTCAAGAGTTGATCGAGTTCAATTTCCCCTGAAATAGCTTGAGATACTTTAAGCAGAGTTGCCAAATCTAGAACTTCCGAGACGCTACTAGAGGTTTTGGTAGAAGCGATCGTTCCCAGTGAGATAGTTTCCTGGAAAGAGACAGAGGCATGAGGTTGCTGAAGGATGGGCGCGAGGAGTTGAGGATAACGTTTTTCTAAATCAGTAACTTTAGCTTTGGCTCCCCATCGGGCATAACAGTAATAGGCTTCAGTCATGTAGGCTTGGGCAATTTTTTCTTTACCCCAATCGAGATAAAATTTTGCTGCAAGTTCATTACCTAGTGCTTCTTCGTTGAGAAATAGATGTTCTTTAGCGAGGTAAATGGCGCGATCGTACAGTTCAAGTGCCGATAATTTATCTCCAGAAATACGCGCCATTTCTGCTGAAATTAGCTCGGAGGCAGCGCTAAAATTCTCCGAACAGTTTTGCGCCCAAACAGCTAATTGCTGTTTATACTCTATCAACTTTTGCCACAGATCGGATTGTTTTGTCTGTGGTATTCGATCGTAACTTTGGCATAACAATAGAGCATAGATAAAGCGATGTCTGGCATAGGGAAGTAAGCCTTGGGGAGCAACATTAACAATCTCAGATTCAGCTTTCTCGGCAGATTCTAAAGCTGACTCTGGGCAATCGCAGAGGTAGAGTATTTGGCTTTTAAGAATAGTATAAATACAGATAACTTGCCAATTTTTATGTTTTCGGCAGCGTTCGAGATACTCATCTTCTATAGTTTCTGACCAAATTTTTGTTCCTCTCAACTTGGCTACAAGCATTTGACCACCAGTTAGTATATCGATAGACCATTGATTTTTTTGTTGTTGACTAAAAGCCAGCGATTGATTAATTTCTGCCTCTAATTGCTTCAGTTCTACTCCCTGGTAAAAACGACAGTACATATTGTGTCCAAAAGCATAAGCAGCATATTGTAAATTGCTTGATTCCCAACCAATTTGATAGGAATTTTGGTAATCTTGGCTGGCTACCTTAAGAGGGTGAGACCAATGACGGAGAGAACTACCAATCATTAAATAGGCTACACTTTCAGCCGAACTATTATTAAACTTGGGCATTAATTGCAGCGTTAAATCGATTAACTCACCTGTATTTTGATAGTTATTTAAAGCATAACCGCGTAAGCCACCGTAGGCTGGGTAAATATAGCCTATTTCAGGTGTATTACCATACTGCAAACACAAATTAACAGCCTTGGCACAAATGACTGACCACAGACGCTGATGCGAGCGATAGGTGGGCGGGCCCATAGCAATAGCTAACTTTGTAGCCATTTTTTTCTCAGGATCGGTCATCATGGGTAAATCACTGAGAGAAGCAATCCCTCGGCTTTCTAAGATGGCTTGAGCAGTCGCAATTTCGCGATCGCGTACCACCTCAAAATCCTCATCGGTAATATCAATACCAAACAAGGATAAAGCTTTAATCCCCGCAGCAATAGCTTCTGGATACTCAGCTCGTAGGGTATATTGAATAATTGCCAAGTTGTAAATTTCTGCCTTTTCTAGGGCAGTTCTTGTTCGTTCGAGAGTGCGATCGATCCAGATTTGTGATGCTTCAATATTGCCATTCAAATATTCAACTTCAACCCGTTCTTTGTGGAGCGCAAAGCATAATTCATATTGAATATTCCAACAGTCTTCTCTCAATAGTTCCATGCCAGTAGTTATATACTCACAGGCAACAGTATATGCCGTAGAATTTTTAGCTTTTCGTCCTGCCAATAAGTTTAATTGGCTCAATCTTTCCTGTTCTTCTGGATCGTTTAATAAGTAGCGACCGCGATTTAGTTGATTGGCAATCTCGAATAAGATTTCCTCACGCTCTGCCAAAACAGTATTTCTTAAAAGTAGTTGACCGATCTGTAGATGTGTTGCTTGCTTGCGCTCGTTCGGAATCAGAGAATAAGCAGCTTGCTGGACGCGATCGTGCAGAAACTTGTAGGAACAGGTATCAACCTTTTTTGATAATATTTGAACTGTGGCTGATTCCTCGGCTTGATAAAACTTGTATACCTCATTAATTGGAATTACAAATCCTTCTTGCAATGCTTTCCACAAGTCCGAAGCGGTTTCGATCTGAGACTTTTCATAGACGATCGCCAACGTCCCCAAATCAAACTGATTGCCAATACAGGCTGCCAGTTTCAAAATATCTTGAGTGTTGGGTGGCAATTTCTGAAGCTGTACTGCCATGAATTCCACCACATCATCGGTGAGGGCAAGCGATCGCACTTGCGCTACATCACACTGCCAGGAGCCTGTATTCCAGTCAAACGCAATCAGCCCATCCTCATACAACGCCTTGAGAAACTGCGTCGTAAAAAACGGATTGCCCTTGGCTTTTTGATAGACTAACTCTGTTAACAGCATTGCCCGTTCGATCGCACAACTCAAAGTGTCTGCAATCATAAGATTCACATCAGATTGGCTTAACGCAGTCAATGCGATCGTGTTGACAGTTGCCTTTGTTTTTTGGATTTCTTCCAACGCCAGCATCAGCGGATGAGCTAGAAAAACTTCATTATCGCGGTAAGCACCAATAATCAACAGATAGCCCCCCTCTGCTTGACTCATCAACAACTTCATCAAACTCAAAGATGCTGAATCTGCCCACTGTAAATCGTCCAGAAACATCACTAATGGATGCTCTAACGTGGCAAACACCTCAATGAACTTCACAATCAGTAGATTGAAGCGATTCTGTGCCGCACTACCAGCAAGTTCGATCGCAGATGGTTGTTTGCCAATAATTTCTTCTAGTTCGGGAATTACATCGATCAAGACTTGCCCGTTTTCACCCAAAGCAGACAGAATTTTGGCTTTCCACTGTTCTAACTGAGAATCGCTTTCACTCAGCAGTTGGCCCATCAGATCGCGGAATGTTTGTACTAATCCAGAAAACGGGATATTGCGTTGAAACTGATCGTACTTGCCTTTGATGAAGTAGCCTTTCGATCGCACGATTGGCTTATGCACTTCATTGACAATTGCCGTTTTGCCAATCCCCGAAAAGCCTGTCACTAGCATTAGCTCAGATGAGCCGTTGACGACTCGTCCAAATGCTTGGATTAAGGTTTCTATTTCCGCTTCTCGTCCAAAAAGTTTATCGGGTATTAAAAAGCGATCGCTTAAGTCTCTCTGTCCAATTTGAAAATATTCAATCTTTGCTGTTTCATTCAATTGAAACAGACATTGTTCTAAATCATGTTTGAGTCCCAATGTACTGTGATAGCGGTCTTCGGCATTTTTGGCGATTAATTTCATCACAATATCGCAGAGAACTTGAGGAATATCTTTTCCTTTCCCCCTTGTTCTTAAATTGGGCGGTTGTTTAGCAATATGGCAATGCACCAACTCCATTGGGTCGTCAGACAAAAACGGAAGTTTTCCAGTTAGTAATTCAAACCAGGTGATACCTAACGAGTAATAGTCACTGCGATAGTCTATACCTCGATTCATCCGTCCGGTTTGCTCTGGGGAGAGATATGCTAGGGTTCCTTCTAAGGCATTAATGCTCTGAATTTGCTGGGTTTCTCTCGGCAGTAGTGTCGAGATGGAGAAGTCAATTAATTTAACTTGCTTTGTATCCGGGTGAATAAGGATATTGGCAGGCTTAATATCCTTGTGAATGACGCGCTGTTGATGTATGGAATGGAGGATATCTGTCAATGACAAAGCAATAGGGAGAAACCCCTCTATTGTTAGTGTTTTTTTCTGCGTAAATTGTTCTAAGGAAATGCCGCCAAAATCTTCCATTACCAGGGCATATCCGTTATGATAAGGTTCCAAACTGTAGGGTTTGACAAGGCCGGGAATGTCTAAATTTTTGGCAATGCTATACTGATTGCGAAACTGCACCAGTTCGCTAAAAGTGGGATATTGCCGTTTCATCAGCTTGATAATTACAGGTAATTGGTCATCGGTACGGACTGCCCGATAAACTATTGTTCGACTCCCTGCATAAACTGTTTGGGTGATTTGATAGTTGGGAATTTGAATGCTTGTGGGAGAGTTGCTGTTTTTATGGGAGTTATTCATAGCCGTTTTTGTTTGACAATTGATGAGTGAATAGTGGGTCAAATGAGTCTGAGTGCTAGGTAAAAATTAACTTTTTTGTTTTGCTTGAATTGGTAAGGTGATAATAAATTTTGTTCCTCGGCCTGGTGTCGATTTAACCTTAATTGAACCGCCATGTTTTTCAGCGATCGCTTGATAGCTAATTGACAGCCCCAACCCTGTTCCTTTACCCACGGGTTTAGTTGTGAAAAAAGGATCGAATATGCGCGATAGGATTTTCTTTGGAATACCGACTCCGTTATCGGCGATGATAATCTGCACTTGTTTTTGTTCTGTCTTGACTGTGCTAATCCAAATCCGATTCTGGTTGGTACTAATCTCTTGGAAACTACGCTTTCGATTGGTCTCTTCCAAGGCATCAATTGCATTCAGTATCAAATTCATAAACACTTGGTTAATTTCTCTGGCGTAGCATTCGACCAACGGCAGATCGCCATAGTTTTTGACAATTTCAATCGCCGGATGTTCTGCCTGTCCTTTGAGTCGATGCTGCAAAATCATTAAGGTGTTATCAATACCTTCATGGAGATTCACTGCTTTGTATTCTGATTCATCCAAGCGCGAAAAGCTGCGTAAAGATAGAACAATTTGCCGAATTCGCTCAGAACCGAGTTGCATCGATTCAAGTATTTTATGTAAATCCTCTGTCAAGAAATTCAATTCCGCAGTTTCTAGCTCTGCTTGCAGGGATGCCGGTGGATTAGGATAGTGGGATTGATAGGAGCTTAATAACTGCAATAGCTGTTGTGTATATTGATGAATGTGATTTACGTTTCCATGAATAAAGTTAATCGGGTTGTTAATTTCATGGGCAATCCCTGCTACCAGTTGTCCCAAAGCCGACATTTTTTCACTTTGCACCATCTGGGTTTGGGTACGATGTAATTCTTTTAAGGTCGTTTGCAGTTGGTCATTTTTTTGGTTTAATGCTTTGGTGCGTTCTTGCACCTTGTCTTCTAGTTCGGTGTACAACCTAGCATTCTCTAAGGAAATTGCTGCTTGTGACATTAATAAATTCAAAACTTCGAGCCGCCTGCGCGTAAATGCTGCCACAGTCAGGTTATTTTCCAAATATAAAATGCCAATCAACTTACCTTGGTTAAGAATTGGCGCACACAGAATACTCTTGGGTGAATGGTGCAGAATATAGGGATCTGCCGCTAGGGTTGGCTCGATCGCTGCATTCTCGATCGCAGCCAAGCAGAGAGTATTTTTGACCCGATTGATGAGGCTAACAGGTACTATTTGACCATCGTCCAAGGGCAGGGATAGTGCATCCGCACCGCTACGCGATCGCAAAACAATGGCAGGCTGTTCGAGTTGGGATAATGCCTCAATTACCCAGAGATCGCCTTTTGGCATCAGCAACGCACATTTATCGGCTCCCGCATTTTTGAGCACTACCTGAAGTAGGGTTGAGAGTAATTTATCCAACTCAATTTCACTCGACAGAGATTGAGAGGCTTGGATAATAGTAGCTAGATCGAGGGCTTCTGAGAGGCTAGTTTTACTGAAGCTGGAACTTTGGATCGTTTGAGAGAAGACAGAAATCATCCTTTCGTTCGGATTGGCAGACTGTGGCTGTCTTGACAGTATAGGTGCGAGTAGTTGGGGATAGCGGGTTTCTAAATCAACAACTTTAGCTTGGGACCCCCAGCGGGTGTAACAGTAATAGGCATCAGTCATGTAGGATTGAGCGATTTTTTCTTTGCCCCAATCGAGATAGAATTTGGCGACAACTTCGTTGGCTAAGGCTTCTTCGTTGAGGAATTGGTTTTCTTTGGCAAGTTGAATGGCGCGATCGTAATGTTCGATCGCCTCTGCTTTGTTGCCCAAAATCCGATACTTTTCTGCCTCAACTAAATGCCATTTATGCAAGTAATTCATCGGGGCATTTTGTGCCCACTGATGCAGAATCATTTGATGAGTTTCTGCATCAGCAAGCATGGAGGCTGGCTCTGGTTGATTTGTAGGAACAACTGCCAGGTGCGTCAGGGCAGCATAGAAATGGAAAACGGGAATCAAAACCATTCCTGATACTGCCATCAAACAGGACTTGGCTTGGGTGATATAGTCGAGGCCAGCCTGATAATTGCCATACCAGTAAGCAAGTTGCAGCTTGAAAATGTAGGCATAGGCGATCGCCGTGAGATTATTATCCTGCTGATGCTTCGGCAGCATCACCGTTTCATCGTAGGCAGTACCCCTCAAGCAATCTGGTTGGCTCACCGTTTCTATCAACTGTTGCATCGTTTGTCGCACGAATGACACAAGAAGATGAGCCGAATCTTGTTTCATTTGAACCATAGCAGCACTGTAAGCAGCCAATTCGGATGACAGCGTTTCCAGGTCTACACCTGCGAAAAAAGCAATATAGGCGTAAACTAACAGGTTGTAGCTAGCGTAGAGAAAATCGCCAGTTTCCATGCCACTCCTGTAGCCCTCTTTCAGTGTCGGTAGCATTCTTAACAGCGCTTGCTGGTGATGTTGGATGAAACAGCCAAACAGGGCTAGAGTCATGGACTTCATTCCCGGAGCATTCAACCTCTCTAGCAACGAGAGCGCTAATTTACCGAACCCGTAGCCTGTTTCAACTTCGCCGAAAAAGGCACACAGCACCAAGCCATGAATCGTGTATCCGACCATCGAGGCGGGAGCATTGCCAAACTGGAGCGACAACCGCACCATCGTCGCGCTCAAGAGGGGCACTAAACCTGGCCTTCCCATGTACACTGGGGCAAATAATATTCCTAACAGTTGTATTGCGTCTTGGGCGGTGCGATCGCTCATCACGGGCAGGTCAATCAGTTTGGCAATCTCTCTACCGCTTTGTAGGTGCTTAAGGTCTTGTAAGGCTTTGCCAATATTGGCTTCGTCTACTTCGGTAGGGAATTCTACCCCCAATTGCGCTAGAGCCTCTGTTCCCACCGCGATCGCCTCTAACATTTTGCCCTGAGCAGTTAGTGCCGAAATTTGAATCTCGTAGATTTTTACTTTGTCGAAAATGGTCTGTGCTTGCTGCAAAACTAATGCCGCTAGTTGTTCCATACCCGCAAAGTCAGCATTCAAATAGCTGGCTTCCGTTGCTGCCACATACAGATTTAAAGTTAATTCATACTGATGTTGCCAGCATTTTGTCTGTAATAGGTTAATCCCTGTTTGCAAATAAACCCTTGCTGCGCTGTAAGCTGTAGAATTTCTCGCCTTCAATCCAGCTTGCAAATTCAGTTTAGCTAATGTTTCGCGTTCCTCTGGTTGAGTAATTAACTCAATTCCTAAATTCAAATGCTCGACAATATCAAACAGTTTTTCTTCTCGTTCTATTTCTGAACATTTCTCTTGAAGTAACTGTCCAATTTTGAGATGAGTTGCTTGTTTTTGCTCGTCAGGAATCAGGGAGTAAGCTGCTTGTTGCACCCGGTCATGTAAAAATCGATAAATCGGATTAGCGGCTGCATCAAAAACTGAGGTAGTGTTAGAATCAATAAAGAACTTATAGATTTCTGTATTCGGAATAATCAAACCTTCTTGTAGTGCTTTCCATAGATCGGTCGCTGTTGCTTCTAGGGATTTTTCTGAAACGATCGCCAGCGAATGCAAATCAAACTGCGCCCCAATACAAGCTGCTAGTTTAAGAATATCCTGAGTCTCGGTTGGCAATTTCTGCAATTGCAGGGCTAGAAACTCCACTACATCATCAGTAATTGCTAAAGCTTTGATTTGAGTGATATCGCACTGCCAAGAGCGTGTTACTGAGTCAAAAGTAATCTGTCCATCTTCATGCAATGCTTTAATAAATTGCGTGGCAAAAAATGGATTGCCCTTGGTTTTTTGCATCACCAATTTGGTGAGGGGTTGAGCTAGAGAGAATTGGCAATTTAGCGTGTCTGACACTAACTGATTCATATCTACTAAACTCAATGGTGACAGCGTAATTGTCTTCACCGTTATACCAGTTTTGACGATATCATCGATTGTCAATATCAACGGATGCACAGGCGAAACTTCATTATCCCGATACGCCCCCAAAATTAATAAATTTTCCGTCCCTTCCATTAATAATTGCAGCAATTTTAACGATGCGGAATCTGCCCACTGTAAGTCATCCAAAAACATCACTAAGGGATGTTCTTGACGGCTAAAAACTTGCACAAATTTCTGCATTAGTAAATTAAAGCGATTTTGGGCAGCACTCCCCGACAGTTCTGTGGCTGGGGGTTGAGTTCCAATAATGCGTTCCAGTTCGGGAATCACCTCAATTAAGACTTGTCCGCTATCGCCAACAGCTTCGAGAATCTCGTTTTTCCAGGCTTGCAGTTGTGCATCCGATTCACCAAGCAATTGCCCCATTAAATCTCGGAAGGCTCGCACGAATGCAGCTAAGGGAATATTTCGCTGAAACTGGTTATATTTGCCTTTAATAAAATAGCCTCGTTGTTTGACAATGGGCTTGTGAACTTCATTAATGACGGCGGTTTTACCAATCCCTGAGAAACCCGCTACTAACATTAGTTTGGCTTTGCCTTGGCTGACCTGATTCTCTTGGGGGGATGCTACGCGAACGAAGGCATCCAGTAAACTTTGCACTTCGGTTTCTCTACCGTAGAGTTTTTCAGGGATGAGGAAGCGATCGCTAATATCTCTTTCTCCGAGTGCAAAAGATTCGATATTTCCGGTTGTTTGTAATTGACCTAGACACAATTCTAGATCGTGCTTGATTCCCAGGCTACTCTGATACCGTCCTTCGGCATTCTTCGCCATTAACTTACTAATTATTTTAGATAAAACTAACGGGATGTTAGGCTCGATTTGAGAGACTGGGATGGCAGTTTGTGCTAAGTGACAATGCACCAATTCCATCGGATCGTTTGATTGAAAGGGTAATTTCCCTGTCAGTAATTCATAAAAAGTTACACCCAAAGAATAAAAGTCACTCCGATAGTCAATTCCCCGATTCATTCGACCTGTTTGTTCTGGGGAAATATAAGCAAGTGTTCCTTCTAATACATTGAGATTCATCAAACTTGGCGTTTCTCGTGGTAGTAGAGAGGCGATACTAAAGTCAATTAATTTGACTTGTTTGGTTTCGGGATTTATTAAAATATTACTGGGTTTAATATCTTTATGAATAATGCGATCGCGATATAATATATCTAAGGTATGGCAGAGGGCGATCGCGACATCTAAAAACTCCCTCAAATATATTTTGTTTTCTCCTTTCAAGGCCCATTCTTGAAGAGAAATACCTCCAAAGTCTTCCATCACTAACGCATAGCCATTTTGATAGGGTTCGAGACTATAGGTTTGGATGATTCCAGGTTGACAAAGGTTTTTGGCAATGGTATATTGATTGCGGAACTCCACCAGTTCGCTAAAGCTCGGATAGTCACTTTTCAGGAGTTTGATGACAACAGGTAATCGATCGTTGATACGGATAGCTCGATATACCAAGGTGCGACTTCCTGAATAAACTGTGTCGAGAATTTGATAGTTGGGAATTTGAATGGTTGTGTGAGTGTTGCTATTTTTGTTAGAGTTATTCATAGCTGTTGTTGTTTGAGAATTGATGGGTGAGTAATGGGTTAGATGAGTCTGAATGCTGGGGTAAGAAACCGCCCTAAAACCAGAGAGCGTAAAGATTTAACCCACTTGTGCTAAAAAAATATAGGCAGCCGAATTCTTACAAGCTAGCCTATCCCAAAAATAATGTTACCAACATTCTATCAGACCCACTTACAAAAACAACTGACATCAACCCAGTTTATTTTACTCACAATATTGCTCTCCTTGATAAAATCAGAGAAACAAGTGAGATTAGAGAGACTGTCACGAGTATTTCCCTACCCAATTACTACCGAAAGTCTTGCCAAGCAAATTGCAAAGATTTTTGGACTTACCTCAATTAACGATCGCACTAATTTGGTTCCCTTTGATTGCTTACTGGTTGACAACTTATTGCTCTGTGGGAGAAACTCTATCAGTGGCGATCGATCGGACTCAATGGGGCTGTATCAATCTGTTGACGATCGCCCTAATCGGGGAAAAAAGAGCCATCCCCTTAAAAAGAGTGTTTGTTGCCCAAATTAGGAAGCAGTAAATTACAAGAACAAACCCTCGCTCTCGAAAAAGTTTTACCATTGTTTAAGGAATATAAACTTATCGTTTTGGGGATCGTGAATTTTGTTCGGTAGACGCAAGCAAGGAAACTGGCTCAAAGCAATGGGTGTATCTTTTTGTTGAAGGTCAAAAAAGAATCATTGTATTGAAACAGAAAAGTTAATCTGGCAACGCTTAGATTAATTAGGAGTAGTACCCGGAACTTCGTGGCACTTTCAAGGAGTGAGGGTCAGAAAAACTCAATCAGTAGCAGGATTTGATATTGCTTGTAAATGGAAACGCGATGATCGGAATAAAAGTACAAGATGCCTGGTTTATTTCAACAGATTTAGGCTGGTTGCCATCCGCAATCTCCGCTGATAAACAGCGAATGGGAATTGAAGAAATGTTCCGAGATTGCAAGACAGGATGTTATAATCTAGAAGGGAATAGTTTCAGGGAAAGCCGACTGACTAAGATGATTCTGTTAATGGTTATTGCCTACAGTTCAGCGATATTTCAAGGCATTGAAATTCAGAAAAAGCAGGTACAAAGATATGTATTTCGCCGCTCCGAACTGATAAAAAATACCGTATATGGAGTACATTTGGCGTTGGCAAGGATGGAGAACAGTGGGTTGATTATCTCGATCGACATTCATTAGAAATTCAACAGTTAATGAAGTCAACTCGAAATAAATGTCGCTTTTATCAACAGGGTATACGGGCTGCAACCCTTATTCAGTCTATCTCCTAAACCTTTTTGTCACCCCCCCAGTCTGAATGCTAGGGAAAAATTAACTTATTCTGCCTTAAGGGGTAAGGTGATGATAAACTCTGTCCCTACTCCTAATACAGAATTTACCTCGATTGTACCACCGTGTTTCTCAACTACAATCTGCCGTGCGATCGCCAATCCCAACCCCGTGCCTTTCCCCACGCCTTTGGTTGTAAATAAGTGATCAAAAATATTCGCTTTTACCTCATCTCCCATCCCTAG
>NZ_JAUBTX010000053.1:0-43660 GCF_036705185.1 Microcoleus sp. B4-D4
GTTATTGGTTATTGGTTATTGGTTATTGGTTATTGGTTATTGGTTATTGGTTATTGGTTATTGGTTATTGGTTATTGATACCAAATCCGGGTTTTGGATATCCTTTATGAACCAGTCGGCGCAGGCCGACTTTGTTTGACAAGGCGCGGTTTCAACCGCCGAATCATAAACGGGGTATGTTACTAACAACTAACAACTAACAACTAACAACTAACAACTAACAACTAACAACTAACTAAGACACCTATCCCAATAAATTTGAGCCACCTTATCCCCCGGATTTTGTCGCCAACAATCCGCAAAAAGTTCCCCAGCTTCCCTAAAATTATTCATATTGTATAAAAACAAAGCCTCAGCAAACAACAGCAAATTAGCCAACTTTCCCGCCTTAACTTCCGGCAAATCCGCCTCAAAAACTTCATAAACAGTCACCCATTCAGACTTCCCCTTAACCTGAACCTTATCAATTACCCGAATTGCATAATCAGCAGGATTTGTCAAGCGATCGAAAGTCTGTTGAGTAATTAACAGCGACACCCCATAATTCTTCGTCAAGCTTTCAATTCTAGAAGCCAAATTAACCGCATCACCAATAACAGTACCGTCCATCCGGCTGTTTCCGCCAACAGTACCCAACATCAAAGAACCAGTATTAATTCCCACCCCAATCTTAATCGCCACATCGTCCGCAGCAACGCGCTGTCGATTGTATTCAGCAAGACTGTGTAGCATCGCAATTCCCGCTTTCACAGCATCATCCGCACCCTCGCTAAACAAAGCCATAATTGCATCGCCAATATATTTATCAATAAACCCCTGATTTTCTAGAATCAGCGGTTCCATATAACTCAAATATGAATTTATAAATTTGAAATTTTCTTCTGGTGTCATCTGTTCCGAAAGAGTCGTGAAATCGCGAATGTCAGAAAATAGCACCGACATTTCCAACTCCACCGCATCTCCCAATTTAACATCAACAATACTGTCACATCCCAAAAAAGATAACAACTGATTGGGTACAAAACGACTTGTCGCCTCAACGATATCTAATTCTGCCTCCAGTGAAAGTTGCAAACTGCTATTGACCTCAAAAAGCTCCTCCATGAACTTTTTGCGCTCAGCCTCAGCTTCTTTGCGTTCTGTGATATCTAGAAGAGTGTTGATAGCATATACAATTTTGTTCTGCTGATCGTAAATCGGGGAAGCATGAATTTCTAGGGGAATAATCTTATTTCCGTGCCGGACTTCTAAATCGTCAGCCACCGAAGTTTCGCCCCTCAATGCCCGAATGACGGGCAAGTTTTCCACAGGGCAAGGTTCAAGACTTCCTGCTGGATAAACTTGATAAACCTCTGACAGTTTTTCGGTTGGGAGTTCAGACACGACTCCTTTGTTAAATATCTCTTTTGCTTTTTTATTGATATAGTAAACTTGGCCATCAGCATTCAGCACTCCCACGCCGATAGGTATTGCTTCCAAAAACTGCATCAAACGATTTTCGTTCTCGTGGAGTGTCGCAATCAGTAGCGATTGCTCGCGGTTTAAATCAGCCAATTCCTGATTCATTTGCTGAAGCTGCGCGTTTTGTGATGCCAGAAGTTGATTTTGCCGATAACTATTTACTGCTTCTTTTACCGTCAAACTCAAGTCTTCTTGTTGCCAGGGTTTGGCTAGATAACGATATAAATTTGCATTTTTGATGGCATTGCCCACCGCCTCAATATCTGCTTGCCCTGTCAGCATAATTTTGATAGTTTGGGGCGAAAGTAGGTGGACTTGTCTTAATAGTTCATCTCCCTTCATCTCAGGCATGATGTGATCGGAAATAATTAACGGTACTTCATACCCATCTAACAATAATTCTTCAAGCAACTCTAATGCTTCCTCCCCACCCTCGGCAATTTCGACCAGATAAGCATTGCCGACAGCTTCTTGGAGTTCTACTTTGAGGCTCTTGAGTACAGTGTTGTCATCATCTACACAGATTATTACCTGTTGTTTCATAACTTCAACAAACCAGATTTTATAGTTTCCAGTAAATCGGCTTCCGACCAAGGTTTAGATAAGCAGCGATGGAGATTAGCCTGCTTTTTTGCTCTGTCAACTGCTACTTCGTCAGCTTGACCAGTCAGCATAATTGTAATAATATGGGGGTATTGTTTGTGAATGCGTATCAGTAACTCATCTCCTTTGATACCAGGCATCAACCAATCAGAAATAATCACAATAACGCTAGTTTCTTCGTCATATAGTTCGCCGATAACCTCTAACGCCTCTTCAGCATCTTCGGCTCCTTCATAGGTGTAGGTATCCCCAAATTCTGCTGCTAGCTGCGTCCTGAGACTATCTAACACCATTCTCTCATCGTCAACGCATAAAATAACTGGTTTAGACATTTATTTTTTCTACTTCGTAAGTTTTTATTAGTAGGAAAAGTAGTAAAGTGTATTAGTATGCCCGATCGCATTTTAAGATGCTAGCTCGCGATCGCGCTGGCGACCGTTACCTTGGTTTTTTACCAAAATACTTGCTGACAATCCTCTTGGCAGAGTTCAAAAACCCCGTTTCTTGGTTTAAGTGCGATCCCCAATTAAATGCCACGAAACAACCAATTTCCAAGTCCTCTCCCCCTCCCCAGTCGCCGAAACCAAGAAATCTAAATGCGTAGCAGCTTAGCCGAGCATAACGCACCGTACAGCGATTTTACCTCGATTCCCGGTAGAATCCGAGTTATTGATCTCAAAACGCTTTAACTTTTGCCATCCTCCCAATGGGGTAGATTGCAGATGGGATGGAACTAAATAAAACCCCAGCTACTTAGTGCGTTATATCATTTGCCAGATACTTCACCTCCTTATATAGCGGTTCTCAAGCCTCGTGAGGCCTGCCCGGTTTGGCCTATGCCCTATGCCCGATTTGCCCTATGCCCTATGCCCTACGCCCAGCGGCACCTCATCTTTCGCTTGAAAGGCTATACACCAGTTATTGGCAGAAAAACATTAAATGTAGTTTGACCGGGAATCGATTCCACTTCAATCTTTCCCTGATGTTTTTCAACAATCTTCTTGACAATATCCAGTCCCAAACCGCTGCCTTCTCCCGGAGGCTTAGTAGTAAAAAATGGGTCAAATATTTTCTCTTTTATCTCCTCTGGTATGCCCTTACCGCTGTCACTAACACTAATCTTAGCCTGCTCGTCTTGTGTTGTCACATCAATAGTTAGCGTCCCCCGATAATCCATTGCTTGCAAAGCATTGTGAATTAGATTTGTCCACACTTGATTCAGTTCGTCGGGATAGCACATTATGGGCGGAATTTCGGCATAGTTTCTAACCACCTCAATACCTTGTTTTAATTGATTTTGATAGAGAGTTAAGATAGTTTCTATCCCTTCTGCAATGCTGGCGCTTGTCTTGGTACCAGACTGTTCGTAGCGGGCATAGGTTTTCAAAGCAAAAACAACTTTTGATGCTCTATCTGTGGCTGTGTTGATAATAGCAATACCTCTTTTTAATCCTGATAGTTTGTATGCAGCTTCTACAAGATGCAAGCTGTCAGGCCTTTGTAGCAGCGGTAGAAAAGTTTCGACTCGATCGTAGACCCCCATCATGACTAATCTATTAGCCACAGTATCGGCACTCTCAATCTCTAATGTTTCGAGTTGGCTTCTTAAAGCTTTTTTTAATTTGCGTTCTTCTTTGGTTGATAAGTTTGTAGATTGTTGGAGAGAATACTGAAGTAATTCTAAGAATTTCTGTCCGGCTTCTGGGGAGAGAGATTGAAAAAGTGCGGGCAATTGTTCGAGAGTTCGATCCAAGAACTTAGAAACATTGCCCGCACTGGAGCGAATTGCACCTAGGGGTGTATTAACTTCGTGGGCAACTCCGGCTACAAGTTGTCCTAAAGCTGCCATTTTTTCTGATTGAATCAATCCTTCTTGGGTGGCTTTGAGTTGTTGGAGAGTATCGCTGAGTTCCTGATTTTTTTGGTGCAGAGCTAATTCTGCCTGTTTGCGATCGCCAATTTCTCGCCACACTGTATGCAGAATTTCCTTACCATCTAAAGGAATTACAGTCAGCAATACTTCTACCCAAAAATCCTCCCCATCTGCACGCCTGTGTATCCATTCAAACCGATAGCTACCTCGCTCAAATGCTATGGCAATCATGTTGTTAGCTTTCTCAAATGACAAACATCCATCTGGCTGCATTTCGGGAGAAAGCAGGGAGGGATGTAGAGAAAGAAACTGTTTTTTATCAGTGCAGCGCATCATTTTGACTGTGGCGGGGTTGCAGTCGGTAAATATGCCTTCATCTAACAGCAGAATAGCATCGGCAGATTGCTCGTAAAGTTGTCGAAAGCGAGCTTCTGACTGCTGGAGTTCTTGGGTGCGTTCTGCTACTTTTGCTTCTAAGTTGGCATAGAGTTGGGCATTTTCTATGGAAATTGCCGCTTGCGAGGACAAGATTTTTAAGAGGGCTAATCTGTCGGGAGTAAAGGCACCCGTTGTCAGGTTGTTTTCTAGGTACAGAATTGCGATCGGCTTTCCTTGATGTTGAATGGGCAGACACAAAACCGACTTTGGTTGATGCTGGATGATATAAGAGTCAGCAGCAAAGGTAGCCTCAGTAGTCGCATCGTTTATTACGCAGGTTTCTTGGGTGCGCCAGACATAGTTAATAATTGCGATCGGAATTTCGTTAGAGTCAAGAACGTGAGTTGATTTTAGGTTGCAATATTTACCACTAACACATTGAGCAGCGACGAAAAATGAATCTCCTTCTATCAAAATCATAGAGCCCTTTTCGGCACCCGCATTCTCCATCATCACTTGCATCAAAGTGGAGAGCAACTTATCGAGGTTGATTTCTCCTGACAGTGATTGAGATGCTTTGATGACTGTTGCCAAATCCAGAATTTCGGAAACACCTGAACTGCTATTTGTAACAACAGTTCCAGTCATCATTGGGGAAATTGTATCACTTGTGTTGAAGCTGATTTTTTGACTGAGAATCTTAGCAAGTAATTGGGGATAGCGTTTTTCTAAATCGTCAATTTTTGCCTTGGCTCCCCACCGCGCGTAAGCGTAATAGGCTTCTGTTAGGTATAGTTGGGCGATTTTCTCTTTTCCCCAGCCGAGATAGAATTTGGCAGCGAGTTCGTGGGCTAGGGCTTCTTCGTTGAGATAACCGTTTTCTTTGGCGATGGAAATGGCGCGATCGTACATTTCGATCGCCTCTAATTTTTCCCCTAAAACTCGATGTCGTTCGGCCTCTACTAGATAGAACTTATGTAGATAATTCATTGGGGCATGATGTGCCCATATTTTCATTTTTTCCTGATTGGCCATTACAGTTTTGAGGATTTGTTGTTGTTCAAAAATCTCTACATCGGGATACACAGCCAACTTAGAAAGAGAATTGTACGTATAAAAAATAGGTACTAATATCGAAGCTACTCCTGCATCTAAATACTCTTCTGCTCCAGCAGAATACTCAATTGCTTGTTGGTAGTCATCAAAAAGATAACAAAGGATTAACTTATTTAAATAGAAGTAGTAACACGCTATTCTGTAATTATTTGCAATGTAAACCGGTAACATTTGAGATTCATCACAAGCTGAACCGATTAAAAGGCAAGGATTTTTTGTCTTCCCCAGCAAGTTTAATACAGCTTGATGGTGAATTTGATGTAATTGAAGAATGCTATCCTGATTTATCTTTGCCAAGGCATCACTGTAGGTTTCAATCTCTAGTTCCACGCTTGATAGCTCGGCAGAACCGCTAAAGTACAAAAGGTAACAGTACCTTTGTGCGGAATAGCCAGCGTGTTCTAAATCCCCGGTTTCTAAACCACTAAAGTAAGCAGATAACAGAGGCTTTAATGTTGTTTTGATATGATGTTTCCAATGCTTTGTAAAGTAATTTACTACAAAGAGCGTCATAGCTCTAAAAGGCTTAGTATCGAGTTTTTCGAGCAAATTTAGTGCCAGTTCTCCAAATTGATAGCCCGTTTCTAACTCTCCCATAACTCCGCACAGAATGAGCGCATAATTTGCATAGGCATGAGTATGAGTTGGTGCATTACCATATTCAATGGCTAACTGAATCTGTTTAAAAGTAATCAGCGGCAACAAAACTGGAGTCACCATGTAGGCAGCAGGACAGAGTTGTAACAGCATCTGAGTTGCTGCCAGTTTTTGGGGGTCACTCATGTCGGGTAAATCAATTAAGTCCTGAATAGATTTTCCTTGTAAAGCCAATTGCGTCTCTGCAAAAGCCCGGGGAATTTCTGTCGGTTCCGGATCTTTAGGTAGATATATCCCCAAGAGTTCGAGAATGTCTAACCCAAAATTTAAAGATTGTTTGATTTGGTTCTGCGCTTTCAAAGCTTGAATTTGAATTTGATAAATTTTAATTTTATCTAAGAGCGTCTTTGAATTTTGGATAACTATTTCTGCTAATTGCTCCATTTGCTCAAAATCACCGTTCAAATACATCGCCTCGGCGGCTTGTTCATATAGTTGCAAAGTCAGCTTGTAATGGTTCTGCCAACACTTAATATCTAGCAGTTCTATACCAATATTTAAATACTTTTTAGCAGCCTCGTAAGCCGTGGAAGTTTTAGCTTTATGTCCGGCTCTTAAATTTAACTGAGCGAGTTCGTCCCGTTCTGTTTGATGGGTAATTAACTCCATCCCAATATTCAACTGGTTGACAATATCAAAAATCTTCTCTTCTTTTTCTGCTTCTGTAGGGGCGGTGCCGCCGTGCCCGCCCTTACTCAACAGCAGTTGTCCAATTTCGAGGTGGGTGGACTGTTTTTGGGATTCGGGAATCAGAAGATATGCTGCTTGCTGCACTCGGTCATGTAAAAACTTGTAGGGAACCGATAACTCCGACGCTGGTGCAACTTTAACAGATTCCGAGTCCTGAAAAAACTTGTAAACTTCAGTAATCGGTATAACTAACCCTTCTTGCAAAGCTTTCCACAAATCAGCCGCTGTCTCACTCTGAGATTTTTCGTGAACAATTGCTAGAGTTGCTAAGTCAAACTCGTTGCCAATACAAGCTGCAAGTTTCAGAACATTCTGGGTATTTATCGGCAACTTTTGCAACTGAATAGCCATAAACTCGACCACATCATTGGTAAAAGCTAGCGTCTTAACTTGAGCAATATTGCATTGCCACCCCCCCATTCCCCCCCCTTGGTAAGGGGGGGGTGGAGGGGTAAAATTAAAGGATATTAACCCATCTGCGTACAGAGATTTGAGAAATTGAGTAGCAAAGAAAGGATTGCCTTTAGTTTTGGTGAAAACCAGTTCTGTCAGAGGAATTGCCCTTTCTAGTGGACAAATCAGGGTATCAGCAATCAGGCGATTCAGGGAAGGTTGGTCTAAGGGTGCTAACGTAATTTGGTTGAGTGTTGCCGAGTCTTTGCGAATCTCATCCAATGTCAGCATCAGTGGATGGGCGGGAAACACTTCGTTATCGCGATACGCTCCCATTAACAACAGATAGCGGGTATCTATTTCACTCATCAACAATTGCATTAGCTTCAATGAAGCGGAGTCAGCCCACTGCAAATCATCCACGAAAATCACTAAAGGATGTTCTTTTGTTGTAAACAGTCGGATGAATTTTTGAAATAATAGATTGAAGCGATTTTGAGCGGCAGTTCCTTCTAGTTCTGGCACTTTTGGCTGCTTGCCAATTAGTCGTTCTAATTCTGGGATAACATCAATAATGACTTGACTATTTTCGCCCAAAGCCTCTAAAATTTTGACTTGCCATTTATGCACCTCAGTAGCACTTTCGGTGAGTAATTGCTGCATCAGATTCTGGAATGCCTGCACCCACGACGAGAAGGGAATATCACGCTTAAATTGGTCAAATTTTCCTTTGATGAAGTAACCCCGTTGGCGGACAATGGGTTTGTGAACTTCGTTAACCACGGCGGTTTTGCCAATCCCGGAAAAGCCCGCCACCAGCATGATTTCGGAAGTACCTTCGCTGATGCGATCGAATGCCTCTAATAGCGTCTTAACTTCGTTTTCTCTACCGTAAAGTTTTTCGGGAATGGTGAAGCGATCGCAAATATCCCTATTTCCCAAATCAAATTCGCTAATTTTCCCGTTGTCTTGCCATTGCCGCCAACATTTTTCCAAGTCGTAGCGCAGTCCACCAGCACTTTGATAGCGTGACTCTGGAGTTTTTGCCATCAATTTCATGATGATTTTATTAGTCATTACTCCAATAGCTGGAACTAGCTCGATTGGAGGATTTGGCATCTTGGCAATATGACAGTGAACTACCTCCATTGGGTCAGTTGAGTAAAAGGGTAATTGCCCTGTTAGTAGCTCGTAAAATGTAACTCCCAGCGAGTAAAAATCAGTGCGGTAGTCGATACATCGATTCATTCGTCCCGTCTGTTCGGGAGACATATAAGCTAGGGTTCCTTCTAAGACGTTTGGATTTTAGATTTGCTGGTTTTCTCTGGGTAAAAGAGAGGAAATACTGAAGTCAATTATTTTTACTTCTTTTGTTTCCGGGTTAATTATAATATTCTGGGGCTTGATATCTTTGTGAATAATTCGGTTGTGATATAATCCTTCTATGGTTTGGACAATCTGAATCGCGATCGGCAGAAATTCATCTAGCGGTAGGGGCGAAGTATCGGGGGAGGAAACCTCAGAATTACTTGATAGGATATTATCTAATTGCTCTGGATTAACAGTATACTCAGCAAGGGAAACACCGCCAACATCCTGCATTACCAGAGCAAAAGCATTGCGGTAGTTTAAGAGTGCAATGGGTTTGACAATTCCCGGAAGGTCAAGATTTTTGGTAATGGTGTACTGATTCCGAAACTGCACGAGTTCGCTAAAAGTGGGATACTCGCTCAATAGCAGTTTGATAATTACTTTTTGGTTTGACTCAGAAAGTCCTCGATAAACCTGTGTTCTGGAGCCCTTATAGATTTGCTCAATCAGGCGATAGCCGGGAACTGTTAACGTTAACATACGATCTATCCTGTTGAAGAATGTTAAATTAAGATTTTATAGATGCTACCGGAGGCTGAAGTGATAAGGTGCCCATCGCGCACCCTCTAGAATAGAGTTTATGCGCCCAGGACTATTAATTGGAAATTATTGATTTTTCAAATTTTATATAATCGCGCTGGAGTTAGAGAGGTTTTTCGTTGTTATTGTTAAATTTTTGACAAGGGCTAAATGATAATCGGTGAAAGACAGATGCACCGCTGCGTTCCAAAGCCAATTTATGTTTGGCTGTTCCATATCCTTTGTTATTTGTCAAGTCATATTCGGGATACTTAACAGCCAAGCGCACGATTAATTCATCGCGCCAAACTTTAGCGACAATACTAGCAGCGGCTATCTGAATCGATCGCGCATCACCTTTAATCATCGTCTCTTGTGCGATCGCCAAATTGGGGATTCTTTGATTCCCGTCAACCAAACACAAATCTGGAGTAACATTCAACTTCAAAATCGCCCGCTTCATCGCCAACAAAGAAGCTTGCAAAATATTGAGGCGATCGATTTCCCGCACCGAAGCCACACCAATTTGACAGTCAACAGCCACAGCCCGGATTTTTAGTGCTAACCGACTCCGGGCTGTGGCACTCAACTGCTTGCTGTCGCGCACCCCGCAACTTGCTAATTCATCGATAACTTCGTCGGGCAGAATGCAGGCGGCCGCCACCACTGGCCCGAACAAAGCTCCCCTTCCTACTTCGTCCACACCAGCTATTATCTGAGTCCGAGAGGGGGATTGGCCTTCGGCTTCGCTCAGGCTAGAGAGGGGGAGATTGGGGGAGGGGGAAAGATGGAAAGATGGGAAGAGAGTAAAAATTTCTACTTTTTTGTTCTTTGTTCTTCCTTCTTCCTTCTTTCCTCCTCCCTCTGACTGGAGATCAGTCATCTACAACAGCAGACGAGCGACGGCGGCGGCGGCGGTTGATCGCTGGCTCTTCGGGTTCGCTTGATTCGCTTGATTCGCTTGATTCGCTTGATTCGCTTGATTCGCTTGATTCAATCGACTCATTCGACTCATTCAACTCGTTTGAGTCATTGGATGTCAAAGGCTGATTCAACTCGCTTGACTCATGGAATTCGATCGACTCCTCGAATTCGATCGGCGGCTCCAATGCTCCCCATTCATTCGATTCGTCCATCCCATCGCTGGTTTCCTCCTCGTCGCCAGCAAAATCATCCATGAGGTCGATCGAACTTGCACCGTAAATTTCAACCTCATCATCAAGATCGAGATCGTCCTCATCATCCTCATCACCCAGAGAAAATACAGGCTCAACTGCCGATATTTCTGCATAATAATCGGCTTCCTCAGCCTTCTGTGCTGGCGCGGGCGGTTCAAATTCAAATTCGAGCTGCTCGAAAGACGACTTGTTCGGGGGTTCTCCGGGGAGTGTCACCGAAACGATCGCATTCTTAGGATTTTTTACACCCCGATCCGTCATCACCAAAGGAGAAACTCCCATCAGAGCATAAACATCCTGCTCCTCGGCTGTCATTTCCACCGAAATCATTTCAGGAGGCTCCACCATCGGCTTCATCAACTCAGACTTAGTTGGACGCACGCGATCGAAATCCTCGCGCCTGCCAACAGCAGCCATATTCACCAACCCGAAGCCCTCGGAAGCGGCGCGGATGCCGGGGGGTGCGAGATACTCAGAGCGCGTCTCCACGACGGGCGCGCTGTTGGTATTCGGCAGTCGCAACTTGTTGCGTACTGGTTCCTCCTCGGCTACAGCAAAAGGCTCTTCGCCAATTCGGCGACGGCGGCGGCGTCTGGTTCCGTTCCCCAAATCCTGATAGCTGGGATGGTTGAGCAAGTCCAAAGACGAGGCGTTGCTGCCGGTTTCAAAATCCAAACTTTCGCTAGACGGTTCCCAAGCAGCCCGAGCTGGTTCGACGGAACGTTCTTCTCGTACTGGTGCAGGAGTTGCAGCCGCCGTAGGTGTCAGGCTGCGGCGTTCCAATCCTTCTGGCAAATTCAACAAAAGGCGGTTGGAGGAACCCACAGTGCGATCGGGCGATTCCCGCACGGCACCGGCGATATCGTCTTCGCCGGGGAGGTGTACCAAATGCCCTAACCCGCTGCAAGTCGGGCAACTGTGGCCGAATAACTCGTAAATATTTTGACCTTGGCGCTTGCGAGTGAGTTCTACCAGTCCCAATTCCGACAGTTGAGCGATTTGCGGCCTAGATTTGTCTGCTTTGAGAGCTTTATTGAAATGTTCCAGCACTTGCAATTGATCGCGGCGGGATTCCATGTCGATAAAGTCAACAATAATTACCCCGGCAATATTCCGCAGCCGCAGTTGTCTGGCAATTTCGGTTGCTGCTTCGCAATTTGTCCAGAGTACAGTTTCGCGAGCTGTGGCCGATCGAGTAAACGAGCCTGAGTTGACATCAATCACCGTCAGGGCTTCAGTCGGCTCGATGATCGCGTAACCGCCCGAAGGCAAATCTACCCTCGGTCTGAGGGCTTCTCGAATCGCAGCGTTGACGCGGAAAAATTCTAAAATCGAGGCGCGCTCTCGGTGGTGGTCGATCAAAACTCCTGCAGGAAGTTTACCGCCGTTCCAGCTCATCAACTGCTGTTTGACACGCTTAATGCCATTTTGCGAGTCCACCACAATCCGATTCACGTCACCGCTGAACATATCCCGGAGTACCCGCTGGATAAAATCGTCGTCGCGGTTTAGCAGTGCTGGCGCTCGGGAAGTACCGCCTTCGAGTTGAACGGATTCCCACTGTTTTTGCAGCACTTCCAAATCTTCCATGATGGCTTCTTCGGTCATGCCTTCGGCTTCCGTGCGTACCAGCAGCCCCATCCCGGCCGGTTTCACCAAAATAGCTAGGGCTCTGAGGCGGTTGCGCTCGGCTTCCGACTTGATCCGGCGGGACAGATTGACTCCCCGGCCGTAGGGCATCAGTACCAAATAGCGGCCGGGCAGGGTGATATTGCCTGTCAGCCGGGGGCCTTTGCTGCCCGTCGGTTCTTTCATCACCTGTACCAGCACTTTTTGCTGGGGGGTGAGGAGTTCTGTAATTGCTCCTGCCGATCGTTTGAGCCGCAGCGGGCCGAGGTCTGTGACGTGCATGAACCCGTTGCGTTCTGGGTCGCCAATATTGACAAAGGCCGCATCTATCCCAGGGAGTACATTTTCGACAATTCCCAAGTAAATATCGCTGACTTGGTGGCTGCCTGTGGCTACCACGAGTTCTTGAATTTGATCTTCGGAAAAAACGGCAGCAATGCGATGCTGCTCTGCTATAACTATCTGCTTTGTCATTCAATTTCCTCAAAAAAATGGCAGCAAATTAGAGACACTTACGCACGCTCATAGTGCCTCTTACTTTGACTGTAATTATTAGTAGTAGCAGGAAGAGTTATTAGCTGTGAGTTGGTTCAGGGTGGAATGACTGTTAACTGTTGACTGTTGACTGTTAACTGTTAAGTTAAGAGGGCGGGCACGGGGGCACCGCCCCTACTGACTGTTAACTGTTACAGATACAGTGTTTGAATCCACCCGATCGCGAGTTATGAGTTATGCTTCGCAGACTGAGCTGGAAGATAGAAATAAGGACGTTTTTACCGAGTTATAAATATTGAATTTTGATTTGTGAATTGCAAACTCTCTCACTCAATCTTCAACACTTCCAACTCTTCCTTTGAACGAGCGTGAATAAATTCAGTGACTCCGTACCAATTTCTTAACACACAACTTAACACTACGAACTGATAACTCCGCTTGCGTGGTTGAGGGCTGGTTTTGAGCAAAAGTTAAGTAGGATTGAAAGCGCGTAGACTTTTGTTGAATTCTTGCGGGATAGCGGTCAACTTACCCCAGCTTGACATTCTTCGACTGCGACTTTTGCCTGTGCCAACCCTAAAACCTCTTGATTCGATTTTAGATACTTCGACTTCGCTGTAGAAGTTTGAGATACTTCGACTTCGCCGTACAAGTTTTAGATTTACTCCACAGATGAATCAGGGAGCAGGAGCTAGAATCTAAAATCTCAAATTTTTGCTTCTTTACGAAGATTGTCGAGAGCTTGTCTCTGTTTTCCGATCGAGGTCAAAAATATCTATTGTTGAATACCAGCAGAGCGGCTTGAACCGTGAGATTTGTGAGTAAGCCGACGATCGACAATGAGTCGATCGATCGAAATTAATCGCTAAATTTGGTTCAGGCCCGGCTCCTGCGGGTTTGGCACTAGATTTAGCCGGTCAACGTACAAAAAGGCTTAAAGTCTTGAACAGAAGCAGTTTCACCCAGCCCGCGTTGCTGGTTGACTCTTAGCGACGAGCGACTAAAGCGCTCGAGCCGCTGCGGCTTCCATAACAAACAATTATAGCTTAAGCGACACATCCCGATCGATAGCCCTAGTGAAATATTTCACCAGGGCTTCCCTATCTTAACAATAACCTAGGATTAGCTGACTGCGCTGAACTTGCAGAAGCTGAATTTCCTGCCCGCTGACTTGTTCGAGCATGAACACAAGATGTTCGGGCTTGAGCAAGTTGCCATCGCTGCGACAACTGCCGGTATAGCGCAAGACTGCTCTACCTTCGGATGTACCGCCACAGCCAGAGGCGCTGGTAGCTGGTAGCTGCTCTACAAGTTCTAGTTTGTGCAGCCGATCGCGCAAATTGACATCCTTAGTCTTTCCCGACTTAGTAGTGTGCACCCGCCAAAAAGCCTCTGTTTGGGCGATCGCCCCTACCCAAGCTTCCCAGTTAGCGCTAACAGCGACAGAGACAGCAGCAGAATTTTCACCTTCAAAATCGCCATTTTCTGCCAGCGGGCCTGTTGCTGCCACAGTAACGATATACTCAGCGGCTTCTAACAACTGGTTGGCAGAAGGAGCCTTGAGATCGATCTGTTCCACCTTGTAAATCGGGATATTTTCTGGCAGAGTCGCCACCAATTTTTCCCGAAACACCTCAATATCGATCGGCCGAGTAAGCTCAAAATCAGCAATTTCCCCTGTGCTAGTGACACCCAGAGGCAGAGCGTTTGCCACCGAAATCCGAGGATTCGGGTGAAAGCCGCCGGTGAACGAAATCGGCAAATTGGCCCTGCGGACAACTCGATCGAACAATCGCAGCAAATCCAGATGACCAACCAAAGCCATATCGCCCACCTTCCCGAACCAAACCCGAACCCGCTGTTGCCGCTGCGTGTTCGGCACAAACTCACCCGCAAACTCAGGAATTGGCAGCGCATCCACCACCACGTTGTGTCCGAAATCCGTCCCGCAAACCCCGCAGCGCGAACACCCTTCAAAGGAACAGTCAGGAACCGTCGCCGCTTCCAAAGCCTTTTGCAAGTCAATTTTCAGCCAGTTTTTGTCGATCCCCGTGTCTAAGTGATCCCAAGGCAGTGGTTGATCGAGGGAGAGTGGGAGAGTGGGGGATTGGGAGAGGGGGGGATTGGGAGAGGGGGGGATTGGGAGAGTGGGGGAGTGGGGGAGTGGGAGAGTGGGGGAGTGGGAGAGTGGGAGAGTGGGGGAGGGGGAGAGGGGGAGAGGGGGAGAATTGGGAAAATCTTCCTTGATTTCTCTTCCTTCTTCCTTCTTCCTTCTTCTTTCTTCCGACGGACTTACATCCGTTACATCCGTTACATCCGTTACATCCCGTACATTGCTCGTTGCCGAACTTCCTTCTTCCTTCTGAAAAAGATTCCATTCGCCGCTTTCAACTTGGCGGTATTTCCAAGTAAGGTCAGATTCATCTATCGCCTGAGTCCAAGCTTGGTAAGCTTGATCCAAACTTTCCCACCAAGCATCCATACCCGCGCCAAGTTCCCAAGCGCGGCGGACTACAGGGCCCAAACGCCGATCGCCCCGTCCGACAAAATCCTCCATTGCCGAAATCCGCACATCTGTATAATTCACCTTAAGATTTCTCATCGCTTTAAATTCTCCCTTCAGGAGTTTTTGCTTGCGAGAAAACTCAGCAGTGGAAACCGAGTGCCACTGAAAAGGAGTGTGAGGCTTAGGCGTAAAATTAGAAATTGTCAAATTAAAATTCAGTGGTCGCCGGCCATTCAGCCTGCATTCCCTTTGCAGCCAGCGGACTGTTTCGGCGATTCCCAGCACATCAAAATCTGTTTCTCCGGGCAAACCGATCATAAAATACAGCTTGATTTTATCCCAACCGCGATCGACCGCAGTTTTCACGCCCCGGAGCAATTCTTCGTTGGTCAAGCCTTTGTTAATGATATCCCGCATCCGCTGAGTGCCAGCTTCCGGGGCAAAAGTCAAACCGCTTTGCCGCGTGCCGCCGAGAATGTCGGCAATGTTATCGTCAAATCTGTCAACCCGCTGGCTGGGTAGAGACAGAGAAATATTTTGATCTTTGAGGCGGTTTTTGATTTCCATCCCGACTGCTGGGAGTGCCAGATAGTCGGAACAACTGAGGGAAAGCAGGGAAAATTCGCTGTGCCCGGTGGCTTTCATCCCTTGTTCGATCGCCTCTACGACTTGCTGCGGTTCCACATCGCGCGCGGGGCGAGTCAGCATTCCCGGCTGACAGAAGCGACAGCCGCGGGTGCATCCCCGGCGGATTTCTACTGTCAGTCTGTCGTGTACTGTCTGCACGTAGGGAACTAGCCCGATCGAATAAGCTGGTATCGGAGTCGCGACTCGGCGCAGAATTCGAGCGGGAACTTGCGGGCGGTTGGGATGAACCGAACCGTCTGCCGCCATATCGTAGAATTGCGGGACATAAACGCCGGGAATTTGCGCTAAATCCAGCAACAGAGCTTCTCGACTCAAATTTTTAGCTTTACCTTCTGCCAAAACCAAGCTGATTTCTGGGAGCAATTCTTCTCCATCTCCCAAGGCGATGAAGTCAAAAAAGTCAGCGTAGGGTTCGGGATTGGATGTTGCGGTTTGTCCGCCAGCAAAAATCAGCGGCCAATCGCCACCATTTTGAGGATTTGTCGCTCTTTCTTTCCAAGTTAGGGGAATGCCGGCAAGTTCCAGCATTTCCAGAATGTTTGTGGCTCCGAGTTCGTAGCTGAGGCTGAAGCCTAGAATATCAAATTCTGTGAGCGAGATCCTTGATTCTACTGCAAACAGGGGAGTTTTGGTGGATCGCAGTTTTGCTGCCAAGTCTGGTGCGGGCAAATAAGCTCGATCGCACAACTGCCTCGGCAAAGCGTTCAAAATATTATAAAGGATGATGTGTCCCAGATTGGAAGCACCAACTTCATACACTTCTGGATAAGTTAGCACCCAACGCACGCGAGCTGCATCCCAAGGCTGGCGCGCCGCCCCCAACTCGTTACCCAGATAACGAGCAGGCTGATTGATTTCTGCTGTAAGTAATTCTTCGATTTTTACTGGCACGGCTCGACTCGCTCTGATATTTGCGACTCCTAAGCAGCCTACCTTAAAATCGCTCAACACGCCAGCGACAGTTTGCTATATTTTCGGGCATTTCACTCAATTTGTTGTGTTTTGTTGCTGCTTTTGACCTCTAGCCGGATTCTACCAGTGCTTGGGGGCGCGGGAGTTGGCCGCTTCAAAACTTTCGACGCTTTCAAATATCTCAAAAACTCGATCGAGTTGACTGAGTTCCAGAACCATCCTAATCTGGGTGCAAACTGAGCAAATACTAAACCTGCGCCCCATTTTTTTTGCCTGCTTTAAGCCGGAAACCAATGCTATCAAACCAGCACTATCAATAAATGTTACTGCGCCCAAATCTACGAGTACCGCCACAATTCCCTCAGTCTCAATTGCTGTTGTTAGTTGCTGTCCGAATTCTACGGAGGTAGCTGCATTCAGGTGGTATAAGGGTTGAATCACTGTAATTGGTTTCGGAGCAAGAAGTGTTTGCATATTTTCAACCTATGGTTTCTGTGTATTGTCTACTATGGTGTTATCTGGTTGTCAGTCTAAATCTATTTTATACCTTGAGCCTAACTTGCTCTGAGGGAAACCGACAAGCTGTTTTCACTAATTTTACTTAATTTTTATTTATTTACTCTTATTTATGCAAAATTACCCAGGATTGGGAGAGGAAACGTAAGCTGCTATACTGTTTTTTATTGATGCTAGCAATCGCAAGTCTTGGCAACTCTAAAAATGGCGATCGACTTTGTACTAGCTGTTAAGTTAAACCAATAAATGTAATTTAAATCACTTATTAGTGGTGATTTGGATCGCGCGCGCGATCGACTGTTAATAGTAAGATTATAGTGTATGGAGTTCTCAGAGCTAATATGCAAGCAACTTATGCTATTCGTCATCTGGTAGAAAAAGCCCTCTACATTAAGCAGTTGACGCCTGACATTGAAAACGAAATCAACTACGAGCTCACCCGTTTGGGGTACATCTCGGATATTGATTATGAGGCTTTAGAGTTATTAATGGATGAAATGGATGCCGGCCGGGTGCAATTGGTATCTAGTCGATAGTGGGAACCGGGCGACACGGAAAAATCAAACAGCGAAACAAAATCCTGGCGTGGCGCACAATATAAGAGTGCCAAAATCCTTGACTGCAGCACGGTGTTTTTCCGAGCTATCGATGGTTGGGGGGATGATTGCGGCGATCGTTCTCGAAGACTTAAATAGCACATCATAAGTCCGTCTAACCCGTCTTTTATGTGCGGAAATACTTCGGATTTCTCTACTTTCACAAAGCCCATCTTTGATTTGAGCTTTTTTGGTTATACTTGAAAAAAAGCTTTATAAGTATAAATTTATACTATTACTTATGATAATCCGTCGCTACCAGACCAAGCTCAGCTTATCAATCTTTAAATTGTCTCCTCCCTCCTCGTTAGCAGGAAGAGCCTGGTAATGCAGATTCGGAGGCTCTACCTCCCTTACCTCGCTGCTTTTGAATGGCCAAGGGCGGGCGAAACAATCCGCCCACCAGATCGAAATTAGCTTAGCGCTACAGGTTCCTTAGCAAGAAACTTCTCCAACTCAGTCAAAGCTGAGTTTTTACAGCCGGCTTAATGGCCATGAAAAAAGTCCGTTTTATTGACTTATTCTCAGGAATAGGCGGCATGAGATTAGCGTTTGAATCCGCCGCTCGTTCCTTGAATCTGGAAACGGAATGCCTCTTAAGCAGCGAAATCAATCCCGACGTTCAGTTAGTTTACCAGTACAGGTAGGCGACTAATTGACTATTGCGGTGGCAATTAGATTCATTATTGGGAACTGGGTTTGCGAGGCGAGTGCAGTTTAGACAGAATTGAGTTGATGAAGAGTTTTATATGGAAAAGGCGAAATAAAAAATTTGGTCATGACCCAGATGGCAAGCTATTAACTAAAGAGCAAATAGTTACTTTTTTTGCTCATCCCAATCTCGCTAAAATTCTGGATTCCTTGGTAACAAAAAAGTACCTGCAACGGAACATCGCAATTCTCATTTTCGGAAACTCCTTTTAATATAACCTTAAGTAAGGCGGGCCTTGCCCACCATACTAACTACACATTATACCAATGGTGAGTAATATTTTGTTAATACTCGGTTGATTGCAGGAACAATATTTGAGGGTGCATGGTGTAGTGCTTGTTGCAGTCTAGCTCCGGCAAGGTCACGAAATCCCAAAGTGCTAATTATAGCGCCATCGCGGAGGCAAGCTTGCCAATCACTGGTTTCTTCTGAATAAGCTATTTCTTTTCGGACATAGTAAGCCTCTCCCCAAAAAAGTTGCCCTCCCTGTGCTGAAATGGGAACGATGCGCCCGTCGAAAATTTGTACGTCTTTATGTTTGAATGCTGAGGCTTCTGGTAAACTGCTATAGTGACAAAGATTTGTTAGTCGCCACAGAACGAAGCCTCGCTTACGCAGAAAAGAGTCGATATCACTGAAAAGAGGCTGACCCAAATAAATAGGGTTAAATTCTACTTCAATTTGTAAAGCGCGTATGGACTGTAAGCAATTTTCAGCCCCCTCTAAAACTCCCAATTCCGATCCTTGAGTATCAAGTTTAAGGAAGTCCACTTCATTGACACCAGTAGACGAAGCCCAGGTATCCAATGTCGTTAAATCAACCTCTGTTTCGCCAACCAATTTTGCACAAGCTAGATGAGGCATAGAGCTTGTAAGTGATGAGTCAGGTTTGTATAAAGAACTACAAGCTGGTTCAGCGGTGAGAAAAAGTGGCAGTTTCCCCTCGGATTCTCCCAATGCCTTAGCAACAAAATTCACATCAGAAGAGCCTTGATAGGTACTCTTCAATCGCTCACATTCGGCAGGATCTGGATCAAATCCTATTAAGGTGACATGAGAACCAAAAAGAGACCAAACATCAGCAAATCCCCATCTACAGCCAACATCTATAACAACTAAATTTCGCTCAAAATATTCGGCTAACGAAGCAATAATCGGAAAATTACCAGCAATTTTTGGTTGGTTTTCATTAAACATAACTGACGATGAACCTAAAAGTAATAAGTTAGCAAAAATATAAATTTGCAACAGCTTTACGATTAAGTAAGGTGGGCATTGCCCACCCTACGAATTAATCCAATTAGCTTAGCGCTACAGGTTCCTTAGCAAGAAACTTCTCCAACTCAGTCAAAGCATCGGCATCAACTTTCGTCTGCATCGGACAGAATTTAGGCCCGCACATCGAACAGAACTCTGCAGTTTTGTAGATATCTGCCGGCAAAGTTTCGTCGTGATATTCCTTTGCTCGTTCTGGATCTAATGACAGCTCAAATTGACGGTTCCAATCGAAATTGTAACGCGCTTTCGAGAGTTCATCGTCGCGATCGCGCGCACCCGGACGGCCCCGTGCAATATCTGCAGCGTGAGCCGCAATTTTGTAAGCAATCAGCCCGTTTCTGACATCCTCAGCATTCGGCAATCCCAAATGTTCCTTCGGTGTCACGTAGCACAGCATAGCAGTACCGTACCAACCAGCCATCGCCGCCCCAATTGCCGAAGTAATGTGGTCGTAACCTGGTGCAATATCAGTCACCAACGGCCCCAAAACATAGAAAGGTGCTTCCGAGCATTCCTCCATTTGTTTCTTGACATTAAACTCAATTTGATCCATAGGAACGTGGCCGGGGCCTTCCACCATTACCTGCACGTCATGTTCCCAAGCTTTGCGAGTTAATTGTCCCAAAGTTTTGAGTTCGGCTAATTGAGCTTCATCCGACGCATCGTGAGTGCAACCGGGGCGCAAAGAATCTCCCAAACTAAACGAAACATCGTATTTTTTGAAGATTTCGATGATATCGTTAAAGTGAGTGTAGAGAGGATTTTGTTTGTGGTGGTGCAGCATCCACCGGGCCAAAATACCGCCGCCGCGAGACACAATTCCAGTCAATCGATTTTTCACCAACGGCAAATGTTCGATCAGAATTCCGGCGTGAATAGTTTGGTAATCAACACCTTGTTGAGCGTGTTTGTCAATGATATGCAGAAAGTCATTCGGTGTCAGACTTTCCATATTACCGTGAACGCTTTCTAAAGCTTGATAAATCGGTACTGTGCCGATCGGCACCGGTGAAGCTTTGATGATTGTAGTGCGAATTTCATCCAAATTCCCGCCGCCGGTGGACAAGTCCATCACGGTATCAGCACCGTATTTCACTGCTAGTTTAAGCTTGTCAACTTCTTCTTCCATGTTGGAAGAGTTGGGAGATGCGCCGATATTAGCATTGACTTTGCACTTAGAGGCAATGCCGATCGCCATTGGCTCCAAATTCGTGTGATTGATATTAGCCGGAATAATCATCCGTCCCCGCGCTACTTCGGCGCGGATCAGTTCTGCTGGGAGATTTTCTCGCTTAGCAACATAATCCATTTCCTCAGTGATCACACCTTGACGGGCGTAGTGCATTTGAGATACATTGCTGTGTCCCTGACGCTTCGCGATCCATTCGGTACGCATATTCTTATTTCCTTGATAAACAGCTTCCCTCCGCTGGTATTACCCAGACTCAGGTTCTAAGGGTGTTTTCTCAGCCCGGACTTTCGGGCACCCCTAGCTAAGCTGTTGATTGTATCACCGATTTCTGTGCGCGACGGCAGCAACTAAGGAAATCTTAATATTGAGAGATAGATGAGGTTCGCGATCGCCCTTTTGGGGCTTCTGATATTTCTGCTGTTTAAAAAGTGCGATTGTACCTCATTTAACAATCTAAAAACTATCACACCTCATCAGGATTAATCCCCATTTCGCGCAATTTGGCTGCTAGGCGATCGGTGCGTTGTTTTTCTTTTGAAGCTTTTTCAAGACGATAAAGTTAAAGATATGTCAGGAGATGAAGAACCTGTTGTGAATTTATCGGAGATTTTGGGTGAAGTTGATCGGGAGGCAGCTTTAGATTTGGCGATCGCTTATTCAGTGCAGCCTGTTCCGCCGTTGAGCGAGAGTGATTTTCAGTGGGTGCGATCGTTGCGCGTCTAAGTTGCAAGTTAACGTTTGGTTTAGTTCTTATGGGACAGACAAGATGTATAACCGGATTATGCCAAATAAATGGGTAGTAGCTGATGCACTTTTCGCTTACACTGCATCCTTTGTCTTTTGCCACTCTGCGTCCATCTCCATCCCTAACTCCTCTCCTATCTCCTTTTCTAAAAATCCCTCAACCCGCTCAATCCACATACCCATGTTTACCACGCCTCTTAACGTTCTTTCTTCAACCCGCCACTCCCAATAGATCATTCTAATCCTCGTTTCTCCTCGTACTCGACTTCTTACGATATTTAAAAAATTCCAATACACAAACCAATAATTATATTCTATATATTTTCGGTATTTCAACATACAATATTCAACCCATATAGAGAGACTAATCGGAATACAAATAAATAGAGTATTTTGAATTAAAAAGTAAAAGTGGCTTGGCATTAAGTTAATTAGCTTTCTCAACTCAGTATTTGCGAAGGAAAACAATCCTGTAATTACTCCAAAAACAATAGTAGCAGACATTGTTGAAAACATAACTGCCTGGAATTGTTGGTGGGACAGTTTTGTTCTCTTTTCCTTCTCTATTTTTATTATACTATCATACCAATATTCCTGTCTTAGGCGGGGATAGGATACGTATTGATAGAGTAATATAATTTGTAGGCTAGGCTCTATCTTCAAGAAAAGGAAATCCCATATTGTTTCTGTTTCATCAAGAAGCTTGCGCATTTCGTTGTCATATCTTTCTATAGAAATTTTTCTGGACTCCTTTTCTTTTGCTATGTCTATACCCTTCTTAATTGAAACAAGTAAATGCTTCCACTTGATTGGCACTAAGTTAGTTTTCTGATCGTACAGCTCTATTGAACAGATGGGTATAATTAGTCGAGGATCTAACGAAAGCACTCGCACAGAGTTAGCTATCTCAAGCGGAACTCGACTGATAAGATAAGCCACCCGACCAGCAATAATGCTCAAATTAGAGTTAGTGGATGTTTCAAAAGGCTTCCAAATCCAGTCCAATCGCTCTTTTACTCTCTTCTGGTCTTCTGTAAGTTTGTAACTCTCAATTACTTTTTCTTGCTCGGAGTGTCGCAGCAAATGTGCTAAGAGCAATGCAGCACTACTTGCTAAGCTCTGATTGCTATGCCAAATCCAAGAAACTAGCATTTGTGTAGCTGTCGGAGTTCCTATATCAACTAGAATGTCCATCAACTCGACAGAGCTAGATTCCACCAGAGATGATTCGATCACTCCAGCTTCCACCCAATATGAGATTTTTGACACAGCTAAATCTCCCATTCGTACCAAAGCAGAATGTAGTACAGGACGCAGTTCAGCTCTATCTGCATACTGACGAGCCAGCACATCAGCAGCTTCAGCTAAGTTAGTCATTGACAGAGCATTCGCTGCTGCCTCGCGGCGGGCATCTATTTCTCCAATATTTTCAAGCGTATCTTTCAAGAAGTTGAATACCTCAGTGCGTCTCCGGTCGTCTGCAGCTACAGAGGCAAAGGCACGATTTACCACCTCGTCGTTACTACCTTTTCCTAGTTGATCTTTGAACCTATTGATAATTTCGTCTGCCAACGCTAAATCTACCCTCTGAGCATCAGCTAAACACTCAAAAGCAGTAATCTCCGAAATCGTGCGTACTTCCCGGATCAAATCGGTACTATCCCCAGCAAGTCCACACCAGAGTTTTACTGTCTCACGCCAAGCGTCATTATCAGCTTTGAAACGAGTGAGTAGACCATCCTTATCATCTATTAACTTAGAGGCAGCGAAAAACTCTTGCAAAGTAAGATGAGCAAACTGATATTTCTCACCTCCATCTATTTTGATGAGTAAGCTGCTACGTTCTACAATTTCATTTAGTAGAGGCAAAGCGTCTTGGTCAGGCTGGAGATTAAGCTCAGGAAGTAACAGCTTTATCTGCTGCAAAACCGTCTTGAATTTGATGCTACCGCTATCTTGCTGTTGCTGCTTAGTAATATCTTGGTTGTAAATAGCTAAATCCTGGAGTACAAACCGCTTCTCCCGTGCCTGAAACTGATTGTGTTCATGATGCCATTGATCTAGCAAAATATCTGTAGATTTCCGATAGAACTCAGCGCGTGAGCGAGGCAGTACCAATGAGGTATCAGCATAGAGGTAGGCAATGATAGTTAACATGAGCGGATTGCGTGCTAACGCCATGATTCGAGGTCGGTCGTGCAACGTCTGCATGAGTTGCTCAATCGACTTTCCTGGTGGCATATATTGTTTCCACGCCTTCAAAAAGTCTCGAATCTGTTGCTCGATGAATTCAACAACTTCCAGAGTCTCAAGATGGTTCAGCTCGTCAAATTCACCTTTGTAGACTGCTGTACGGCAAGTAATAACGACACGACAATTTGGGTGCTTGTCCAATAAGTCCTTAATTTGTGCCACGACTTCCCAGCGATTATCGCTGTTGACTTCATCAAGACCATCTAGCAGCAACATTAGTGTACCTTGAGCTAAACTATGCTCTATAAAGAGCTGAGAATGAGGAAAATCATCCCGATCTAATGCCTCTACAAAGTGCTGTTCTAATGACTTGTCTGATTGGCTTAGCCGATGCAGTTCTAATAAAACTGGTACAGGTTGATCGGGTAGATTCAACCTACCTTCCGCGTAGCTAAGAGCAAGATACTTGAGCAGCATTGATTTACCAGAACCAGGTGCGCCTTTAACCATAAGTCGGCGATACTTGCTCACAGCACCGTAGGCATCGAGCTGTTCATTATCCTTAGTACCTGTAACTTTGAGAGGAACGTATATCTCGCGAATCTTCAGGGGTCGATTTGGTCGAAATGGGATTTTCAACTCCTGACACTTTTCAATTAGTCCCTTCCGATAATGTCGTAGAGCAATTCCACGTAAAAGTCTGGTTCCAGCACACCTATTATAGATCCAAGTACCTACTGCAGAGAAAAAGCTGCTAACTAGCTTTTGTAAGCTTTCCTTACACATATATAATATAAAAATAACAAAAGCTGCGAACCAACCCAGACCACCGAGAAAATCATCGTTGATTTTCTCCCATAAATCGGAATCCTTAGCCTTCTTAAGCCGGGTATATTCGTTTTTATAAAAACTTTCTATCTCTTCTATCTCTTGAGAAGTCAGCTTCTTTTTGTACGGCTCAACCTTTTTATCGACTTCTTTTAGATCGGGAGAAAGCTTGTTCTCAATCCGAAACGCTAAATCTTCATTAAGTTTTTCCTTAATTTTGGCAATCAGTTCCTTCTTGGAAGTCGGAGTTGATTGCTGAGTGGAATGAGGTGTTGGAGTCAGAGAAAGACTGGGTAATGTTCCAGCCCAGCCAAGCAGCAATGTCAGAATCAGTGTAAAAATTCCTGCAAGCAGTTGATTTGTGATGGGGAAAAATCTTTGCCACTTTTTACGCTGAACTCGTTTTAGCATCTTAACTTCCTTCTTTATATATAAGCATATTGTATTTTATTTCAAAAGCAAAAGCTGTAACAACTCAAGCCGCAGGGCGTTCCTACCCACAATTTAGTCTCGCCAGAGTCACCCGTACTAATCGCGATCGCGCTCACGCAATTTTCCCCTAAGCCACTATACCGATTCTCAAATAAGTGAAGTACGCCCCGATCGCATTCCAATTCCCAGGCGTACCTGATTTTACTGGAAAGTGCTATCTAATAATCAGTCCTTACATCGAATCTGCTGACTTAGGTTCCTCGACCTTGCTATCAGAGGCATTTGTAATATCAGATTCCCCCGAGTCAATTTTGTCTGTATCCTGCTTTAATTCTGATACAACTGCGCCTCCATCGCGCCAAGCTTCCGCATTTTCAGGCTTAATGGCGATCGCTCGATCGTAAGCTGCCATTTCTTATTCATACTAACCCAATATAAAATCAACGCTCACTTCTAAATCGGGAAAAGCCAGCGGCGCAACTTGTTGACCGCGCCAAAACTTGAGCATTAAACTATAACCATTCGGGCCGGGCTGACGGTAGACTTCCAAACAATTTTCAACTAAATCTACCAGCCAAACTTCCTGAATGAGCGATCGAGCGTAGATAGGGACTTTAATATTGCGATCGTTATCAACTGTGCTGTCGGCTACTTCAACTAACAGCAAAACTTCTGACGGTACTGGATGCGCCGTGGCGTAGTCAGCGCGAAGTTGCAGCCATAAAATATCTGGTTGAGGTTCAGTGCGATCGGTTAACCGAATTGGGTTTTGAACATCCAAAATAGCAATTTCTTCTGGAATAACACTAAACTGATCGATCAGGCGCTTTACACAACTTGCGTGACGAGTACCAATTGCAGCCATTTGGATAATCTCTCCTTCGATCAATTCCAATCGTTCATCTTCACGCAAAATACCAGCTTCACTCATCAGGTGATATTGTTGGACTGTAAATAGCCACCTTTGAATCTGAACAGACATAACTATTCTCCTTTTTCAACAGTTTATCTAAGCTTACCACAAAAAAAACCGCCCCAAACGGAGCGGCAAAAAGAGGAAAATTTTAGAGAACAAATCTTAAACAAGCCTTTAACTGCCGACAAGAAACATATTAGTAGAGCAAGAATTACTCGCCCTACTAACAGCTTTAGATGAGGGTGATGCTTGTTGCTGCTGTGGAACCAAAACTGTAGCCAGCAGTGGGGTTCGCAAGACCTAAACGCACAGTTCCATTATTAGTAGAAAATGCGTTGTCTTGAACCATAAAGGTTTGACTGAGTTGGCCATCGGTGAAAGACAGGGTGCCACCAGTTGGGCTGCCTGGAGTAAGCGCATAGTCCGTACCAAATACAGGTGCAGGCCCACTGCCGGGAGTACCCGCAAGAAGAATATAGTCAACTGATGCTGCACCTAAGCCACTTGAACGGGTAACTGTAACGGTTGTACCACCGCCCTGAGTGGCGATAGTGCCGTAATCAGACGCACTATACTGGAAGACATTGCCAGACGCACCTGCACTACCGTCAAGAATATCTAGCCTTGCTGTTGAGGGAGTACCGACTGGGCCGTTGTTGAGAAATAGGTTAACAGTCTCAGTCATTTCAGGCACACTATCAGGATTAACAAAGACGTTGAACGTCTTGGAAGTTTCCCCAGGGCCAAAGTTTAGTACACCAGAAGCAGAGGAGTAATCAACTGCACTCCCAGTAGATAATGCGGTGCCGTCAAGAGTACCGTAGCTAATGCTTGCCGGAGCCGTACTAGGGCCGACACGATTCACCGTCACCGTAGCAAAGCCAGATGATTCCTTGGTGCTGAAAGTAGCCGCACTAAAAACAAACTCGGTTGCTGTTGCGGTTCCCGGAGTCGGGGTTGGAAAAGGAGTCGGGGTTGGAAAAGGAGTCGGAGTCGGTGTCGGAGTCGGGACAGGGGGCACATCCAGAATCGTCAAGATTGATGGATTGCTGCCCACATTACCGCCGCTGAGTACCAAATTCACCGTTTCCGGCGATTCCAGAATCATGTCGCTCAGAGCCGAAATCGTGAAACTAGCGCTATTTTGCCCCGGAGCAAAATTCAGCGAACCAGCGGCCACACTGTAATCAGGTGCAGTCCCGCTAGAAATTGCCGAACCGTCAACAGTGGCGTAGTTAATTGTTGCTGCACCAGTGCCATCGGTACGAGTAACTGTAATCGTAGCCTGGCCGCCTTCGTTGACGCTGTAACTCTGCTGGCTGAACTGGAAAATACTCGCAGGCGTTGGAGTCGGTGCAGGAGTCGGAGTCGGAGTCGGAGTCGGCGATACCGACGTTGAAGCATCAAAAATCGTCACTGTGGCTGGATTGACAGTACCCACATTACCGCTGTTCAGAAATACATTCACCGTCTCTGGCCCTTCGGTAATAGCATCGTTCAGAGTCGGGACAGTGAAAGTCGCGCTAGTTTGATCTGCCGAAAAGTTCAGAGTTCCTGTAGTAGCAGTGTAGTCAGCAGCCGAGCCAGTAGAAAGTGCTGAACCGTCAACAGTACCAAAACTAATGCTTCCAGGAGCGGAAGTATTGCCTGTGCGAATCACTGTGACTGTAGCGGGACTGCCTTCGGGAGTAGAGTAATTATTTGCGCTAAAGCTGAAGACGCTTGCAGGAGTCGTTCCCGGTGTCGGTGTCGGTGCAGGCGTCGGTGTCGGCGTCGGGGTTGGTGTCGGGAATCCAGCCGATTGGAACCAAGCTGGGTTCGCGCTCAGTTGGGCTGCTGTCAAACCTTGGATGTTGACTAAATACTCGCCGCTGCCGGTATCGCGAACGAGGGTGTTGCCGATGCTGATGCCGTTGGAACCGGTGCCGTCGATGAATTGCAAATCGCTAAATTGCAGGCCGCCGAACAGTTGGATGACATCGTTGCCGGCGACTCGGAAGTCGGTAATCACGTCGGCATCGGCGACTCCGGGGCCGCCGGTGGTGGCTGTGGGCCTGCCGTCGCCGACTCGCCCGATCGCAAAAATGTCATTTCCACCACCGCCGCTCATCGTATCAGAACCGAGGTCGCCGTAAAGTACATCGTCGCCGAGGTCGCCTAGGATCAAGTCGTTGCCTTTCCCGCCGAACATCGTGTCATTGTCTTTACCACCGAACATACTGTCGTTTCCGTCGTTGCCAAAAACGCTGTCATTGCCGATGTCGCCTCTAACTAAGTCGTTGCCTTTACCACCGTAAACTTGGTCGTCGTCTTTGCCGCCAAAAACGCTGTCGTTACCTTCATTGCCGTTAACAAAATCGTTGCCGGGGCCGCCGAAAAGTAGATCGTTTCCGTCTAGTGCATTGATTGCATCATTGCCGTCAAGGCCGCTGATGGTATCGTCGCTCAGTAAGTTTCCCAGGCTAATTACGCGACCGTCTGGTAAAAGACCCGGTATCACATCGGGGCCGAGAGTTCCTGTTATATTTGCCATTTTTTTTAACTCCACAGGTTAATTTTTTTTGCTTTTGGTAGAAGCACCTGTAGAGATTCTTCAGGGTCAGATTGCGGTTGTTAAATTAACTGATTTGCAGAAAAAAACCGGACATTTATGTCAAAATTTAGTCTGCTGTTTGTCCCTATACGGTAATCTCTCCGTACATTTTAGGCTGTTGCGATTTCTTGCAACTGTATTCCGCTTCGATGTCCTGTTAATAATCAAGAAGGAGAATGTTCGATGAATGTTCCCGAATTTTGCAAAAGATTTGCATCAAAACTAATACTTGTTTGCTGCACAAATTCTGGCGTTTGTGGATTGCTATGAGTGCCAATAGCTAACCTATATATTTCTATTGATTCAACCGATTTCAGGACGATTTTTTAAGATTTATAGCAATCCTAAATCACTTAAAATAACTGGTTCATTTGGAAGAGCCGGGGAAATCATGTAAGATCAAGTGCGATCGATTAGCATAACAAAAATGTTTCGTAGTGTGGACTTTAGTCCGCGACAATAGATCGTATACTACCACCGTTTATATAGAGATTATTCGGTATAATCCCCTCTTACAAAATAATTGCTACATAGAACCCACCCCTTATTAAGGGGGCTAGAACTCGATCGGCAAGTATTTATTCAATTGGTAGAATTTAGGTGTATAGCGGTTCTCACAAAAGTGAGTATAGCCCGATGCCCGATGCCCGATGCCCGATGCCCGATGCCCGATGCCCGATGCCTTATACGAGAGCTTGAAAGGCTATATCAATACTTTTAAATATTGATATAAATATCCGAAAAGTTAATCGAATTGTAGCTAGTTTTGATTGTTTTTTTGCCCGTAACAAATCCTTCTCAATCCTGCTTGAATTATGAGGCAATTGCACCTCGATCGCGCCAAGCTTCAGCATTTTCTGGCTTGATGGCGATCGCACGATCGTAAGCTGCCATTGCTTCCTCGTAACGATTTAATTCTGATAAAGCTGTACCCATTTGGTGCCAAGCATCGTAGGATTCAGGCTTAATCGCGATCGCCTTTTGGTAAGCTGCAACTGCTTCTTCTGGGCGCTGCAATTTTGCTAAGGCTTCAGCTTTACCAAACCAAGCTTCGTAACACTCGGAATTAAGCTTAATTGCTTCGGAGTAAGATGCAATTGCTGCTTCGTATTGCGAGAGTTTCTCGAAAACTGTACCTCGGTTGTGCCACGCTTCAAAATCCTGGGGTTTAATGGCAATTGCTTTGTCGTAGGATGCGATCGCCTCTTGATAGCGCTGCATTTTTCCGAGCACTGCGCCTTTATTGTACCAAACTTCGTATTTGTCGGCTCGGATGTCCAAAGCCCGATCGTAAGAATCAACAGCATCAATGTAGCGGAGCAATCTCCACAGCACATTGCCTCGATTGTACCAAGTTTCGTATCTGTTGGGATTGAGGGCAAGAGCGCGATCGTAAGAATCAACTGCTGCGGCGTTTTGCTGTATTTTGCCCAGCATCGCGCCTCGATTGTGCCAGATTTCGCTGTCGGTTGTTTTGATGGCGAGGGCGCGATCGTAACTGGCGATCGCTTCTTCGTAGTGCCGCAGTTTACCCAACAAAGCTGCTATGCTGTGCCAACAGGCGTATGTGTAGGACTCGCTGGCACTTGCTTGCTCGTAACAGGCGATCGCCTCTTCGTACTTCTGCAATTTTGCCAGCAAATTCGCTTTATTATACCACGCTTCCCAACAATCCGGTTTCATCGATATTGCTTGGTCGTAACAGGCGAGGGCTTCTTCATAGCGCTGCAATTTTATTAACACATTTCCGCGCCAATACCAAGCCTCATCGACATTCTTATTCATTAAAATAGCTTTTTCAAAGCAGACTACTGCCTCATCATAATTGCCTTGAAAATAAAGCCCTTCACCTTGCTTGATGTAATCATCAGCAATCATATTTGCTTCGCTAGCAGGTGCTGTTTCCGAATTTTGCGAATTGTTTAACTGCGGTTGAGGTGCGAGTTTGACAGCTTCTTTGGCAACAACTGCGGGAAGTTGGGATATTTCTTGAACAATTTCAGATTTTTTCTCGTAAACTTCTGTTAACAAAACTTGGAGGTGCATGAGAAATTGAGATTTGAGAGTCTCAATTTGCTCGACGGAAGATTTGGAAAGTTCAGTTTCTCTACTTAAAAAATCAATGGATTGTTTGGCTGCACTCAGTTGCGATTCTAATTCATCTCTCAACTTTTGAGTCAGTTGACTAGAATTGATTAGCTCTGATTCTAATATACCAATGCCCTGCAATCTTTGATTGGCATCAGCAACTAACTGTCTGACTACCAGTCGCCGGAACGTCCAAAAAAAGGCAAGTGTCGCCGGTGGAAAGATAGTACCAAGAATTAGCAAAATATTCAGCAGAGCTATGGTGTTATTAAAACCATATCCAGATTCAGCATTACTATCAGTACGCAGGGCAAGAAAATCGAAAGCGTCGCGAACTTGCGGATTGCTTTCAACTCCGGTTTCAATTAATTTAGCCAGCCAGGTTTCTTGTAAAGATTGTGTTAATTCATCGCCGGATTGAGCAGCCGTATTCGCCTTGGTTTTTACTGCTGGAGATAACTCCGGCCCGGCGGCGGCTACTAGCAAACCTGCAGGGGATTTTACCGCAATTCGCGGGGAAAATTGTTCGTGGGCGATCGTCTCGGGCGCGCTCATTGACTCCGCCGGACGGGAGGCGATATTATTTATGGCATCAACAAATTTGCTGGCCTGCGGTATCCCTCCAGAGGCGGGAGGTGCAGCAGGAGCGGCGCTAGTATTAGCTGTTACATTCTGGGATGCGAGGGCGGCCAGAGTCAAGAGAGCTACATTTGAGACTCGCATAAACGTCAACTCACCTAGGAGAAATTAGTGCTTGTTTGTCAGCGATCGACCTCATACTCTCAGCAGTTACAATAACTGAGATGAGGAATGCTGGCGATGATGCTACTATCTCCAAAATACGGGCTGTGTCTGACTTGTCAGGAAAAGTGCCAATAATTGTAGCTGTATAACTTCGGTGAAAGAATTTATTCTGGTACCCGCTCCGGCTGAAATCGCCCTCGGAATCATCAACAGCCTTTTATGCGCCCCTTCTCAAAATCTTAACTTCCTAACCAAAATATCTATAAACTTGTCCCGCCCCAACCAACTTCGATCGCCCGAATTGTCGGTAAATTGCCAAAAATGCGATCGTCCAATTTAATCGTTGGGGCGGCTTCACCAATCTGCACAATTAGCCGCAAATCCGGGTGAAACCGCCCCAAAAAAACCGATTTTCAACTCTAAACCCCAGCTAAAACGGCTGACGGTTGCTGGCGCGCGACATCCGCTGCATCTAAATCTGCACCGAAGATTTCGCAGCTATTATTCGGACTTTCAATCAGCTTAATCTTGTGCAACTCTGCGCCCAATTCCCTCACGGGCGATCGCAACAATTGCCCGATCCGAACAGCAATATTCTCTGCAGTCGGCACAACCTTCTCAAAATAAGAAATATCCTTATTTAAAAAAGTGTGATCGAAGGGTTCAACAACATAATCGTCAACGGCTTTTTGCAAAGCTCCCAAATCAGCAATCATGCCAGTGCGCGGATCAATTTCCCCTTTCACAGTCACTTCTAAATGATAGTTGTGACCGTGACCGTTAGGACGAGCACATTTGCCATAAATTTCCGAGTTTTCTTCAAAGCTCAAATCGGGACGAGCCAACCGATGGGCGGCGCTAAAATGAGTTGACAGAGTTAGATAAGCTTCCATGCCGTTTCCTAAATATTCAGCCCAAAGTTCCGGGTGTTCAAACAATTGAATTTTGCTCACAGGCAAATGAGGGGCTAGCCGCAGCCAAATTTGCCGTGCTATGTTTTCGGTAGTTGGCAAAGTCTGCTCAAATTCCGGCCACGCTTCGTTAAGGTAGGAAAAATCGAGATCCTTGGTAACTTCCCGCTTGATGACGTGTTTGACATCAGACAGGTTGAGCACCATGCCGTACTCGTCGAGTTTTCCTATCATGGAAACGTAAAGAACGTAATTGTGTCCGTGTCCCGGTGCGCGGGCTGTTGGGCCAAACCGCTTAAAGTTCTCGGCTTCGCTCAACTCCGGCAGCCAGTACCGGTGACTCGCCGAAAACTGTGCCCGACGATTGATGATGCACTGCATAAAAGTCAAGTAGGGTAAGCTTGTTAAGTTCTGTAAAGGACTTACTTCTTAAGGATAAACTAATTTTTGCTGGAATTTTTCGATTATTTGAGGGTGCTTGACATGAATTTCTACCAATTTTCGAGATATTGGCAACAAGTCGCCGCGAGAGTCGCAGGGCCTATTGTGCGCCACAACACAGATATCCGGCATAAAATACCGCTACAAATCAGTTTCTCCTTATCCGTTGCTAACGTATCGGTTATCCCATTTTCGATTGGGGCCGCGAGGGATAGCTGCGCGTACTTTTTGCAACACAGGGCAGTCCACAGTTCTAGTTTTTCGCCTAAACTCTGCAATAGTTAGCAGTTTCCGGTTCAGTTGCGAGCAAAACTAATCACGAATTACGAAATATTCATGAATTGGATTACTGTACGAGCCGATCGCTTTTTTGAACATTTGTCCGGTGCGATCGCCACCCCGCTATTTTATATCGGCGACACTCATCTGTCGATTAGTGCGATCGTCAAACTAATAATCTTAGCTATATTTGCCTTCATTGTAGCTCGGATAGTCAGCGAAGGAATCAAGCGCAGCCTCCTAGTTCGGATGGGATTGGATCGCGGCAGCCGAGAAGCAATTGCCACCATCATTAGTTATATTTTAGCAACTCTCGGCTGTATTTTCGTCCTGCAAGGTGCCGGCATCAACCTCACTTCTCTCACCGTCTTAGCTGGCGTAGTCGGCATTGGTTTCGGCTTCGGGTTGCAAAATCTTGCCAGCAACTTTATCAGCGGTCTCACCCTGTTATTCGAGCAGCAAATTAGAGTCGGAGACTTTATTGAAATCGACCATTTGTTAGGAACAGTTGAAAACATTTCCATCCGCTCCACAATTATCAAAACAATTGACGGACTTTTTGTAATTATACCAAATATTAAGTTTGTCGAAACTAACATTATCAACTGGAGTTACAGAGACCCCAGATGCCGCCTTCACATCCCCGTTGGCGTGGCTTACGGCTCCGATCCAGTATTAGTTACCGAAGCGCTATTAGTTGCGGCGCGGATGGCCTCGAATGTCTTGTCTCATCCTTCTCCTAAAGTATGGTTTAGCGGTTTTGGAGACAACGCTTTAAATTTTGAACTCTTAGTTTGGATTGACCAGCCACAGGAAAGCAATGCCATTAAAAGTGCAATCAATTTTTCGATAGATTACGAATTGCGCCACCGAAAGATCGAAATTCCCTTTCCCCAGCACGATTTATGGCTGCGAAACCCGCAAGAGTTAACTCAAGCTTTTAACCACAACAAAGACGATAATTCCAATGGAAAAGTTGTTCCGCAGAATACTAAAAATTCAGCCGAACTCAAATCTAATTCTACGATTTCTGAGCAGAGCACTCCTGGTAAAGCACCTAATAATTGGACTCTGCGAGACTTGTTGCGGCGAGTTACTTATTTTGAACAGTGTACGGATTTAGAACTGCGACAGTTAATTGAATATGGCTACCGACAAATGTTTCCAGCGGGACAGATTGTCTGTAAAGAAAATGCCCCTGGCGATTCTTTTTATATTATTCTTTCCGGGGCTGTAGAAGTTCTTTCTCAAAAAACAGATCAGTATATTGCGACGCTTCACGAGGGCGAGTTTTTTGGGGAAATTTCTTTGCTGTTGGGAACTCCGAGAACGGCGACTGTTAAAACTAGCGAAGATTCAATTTTGTTTGTGGTGGAACGCCACGACTTGCAAAAACTTTTAATTGAACAGCCAAATTTAGCAGATCAGATTGCTCAAAAATTGTCGGAACGCCAGCAAGCTTTGAGAGATTTGGGATTGTTATATGGTGATTCTCTAGAACAAGCTCCTTTTATTAAAATTAGGAAACGAATTCAAGTTCTTTTTGGAATTTAGTTGTCAGTTGTCAGTTGTCAGTTGTCATTGGGAATTGGGAATTGGTAATTGGTAATTGGTAATTGGTAATTGGTAATTGGTAATTGGTAATTAGTAATTGGTAATTGGGCAATCCTCTCCCATTCTCCCCCTCTCCCCCTCTCCCATTCTCCCCCTCTCCCATTCTCCCCCTCTCCCATTCTCCCCCTCTCCCCCTCTCCCCTCTCTCTCCCATTCTCCCCCTCTCCCCCTCTCCTTCAACTAACTAAGTTCTCATTTTTAATTCATCCTGTGCTTCCCGTCGTAGTTTAGAGGCAATTCTAAACAGTTCTTGACCTGTGTGTAAGTGGCGATCGTCATAATTGAGGGTAAATAAATGCAATTCTTCTATGCCATCGCCGACTTGATTGATACAATAGTAGAGATGGGCGGCTACTCCGGCTAGATTAGAAGGATTGGGCATCGATCTAAGACTGTTATGAGCTTTTTCAAGAAATTCGCGGCTGTTATCGATATAGGCTTGAAACTTTTCTATCAGTTCGTCATCGAACGGATCTGCTGACAATTCGTTTATTTCCTTTTTCAGCGGCTTCAAAATGTTGTTGAGCATTCTATTGACTGGTTTATATACTTTAATCAGCCACTGTTCCATTTGTTCGTCGGCATCCCGCGCTGTTTGTTGTCGCTGGCGGCTGAAGTTGGACGCGCTGGGCGATCGCAATTCTTCGCTTTCTGGGGAAATTTGGCGATCGTAAGATTGTCTTTGCTTGGCATCTCCTAATATTTCATAGGCTGCATTGAGACGGATAATTTCTTCGTGACCGGCTATTTTACTCTGGCTGTCTGGATGAAATAATTTGACTAAACGGCGGTATGCTTGTTTAATCTCGGCTTGTGTTGCTGTTGGGCTAATTTTTAGGGTTTTGTAGTGATTGCTAACGGAAGACACGCTCTTATTTCCTTGAAATCTAGATAATCTGCGAAAAAGTGCTTGACAAAAATATCATTTTTTGCTAAAGTATTAGTTATTTATTTGATATAAATGTCAAAAGTTGTCGGGAAAAAACTTTTGTTTTCAAATTATTATAAATCCATTTTATAAAAATATTGAGTCTTGAAAAAGTTCGCAGCATCCGACTTTGGTCTTCTCTTGACGGATTTGAGTTAAACAGGACTTGCATTCCTCTGACTGGCACAATTGCGATCGCCGACAATATTCTTTCTGCAAATTTGATATTAATCAGGACTTGCATTCCTCACTACAAACAACAGCAGGGCGTAAACTCTACGCCCTGCTAAAAGTTGCTGCGACTTGCGCCGGAAGCTGATTTAGTTGACAGCCACCGCTAGATTGAGTTCTGGATCTTGGAACAAGGGAGTGCTCAGATAGCGTTCGCCAAAGCTAGGCTGAATCATCACAATCAATTTCCCGGCATTTTCTGGACGCTTGCCGACTTTTAAGGCCGCACAGAGTGCCGCACCGCTGGAAATACCGGACAAAAGTCCTTCTTCTCTGGCTAAGCGACGCCCGTAGGCGATCGCCTCGTCATCGGTAACAATTATCACCTCGTCGATCGCCTCCACATTCAGCACCGGCGGCACAAAACCCGCACCGATACCTTGAATTTTGTGAGGCCCTGGCTTTCCGCCCGACAGTACCTGACTGTTGGCCGGCTCAACGGCGATCGCCTTAAACTCGGGTTTCCGCGACTTGAGTACCTCTGCAACACCCGTAATCGTACCGCCAGTGCCGACTCCAGAAATCAGGAAATCCACCTCGCCGTCGGTATCTGCCCAAATTTCCTCAGCCGTTGTCGAACGGTGAACCTCCGGGTTGGCTGGATTCCGAAACTGCTGCAACATATACGCATTCGGAGTTTTGTCCACAATTTCTTGAGCGCGGCGGATGCAGCCACTCATGCCCTCAATGCCGGGAGTCAGTTCTAGTTGGGCTCCGTAAGCTCGCAGCATCGATCGGCGTTCCGTGCTCATGGTATCGGGCATTGTCAAAATCAACTGGTAGCCCTTCGCCGCCGCCACCATTGCCAAAGCAATTCCGGTATTGCCAGAAGTCGGTTCTACTAAAACCGTTTTTCCTGGAGTAATCAGCCCTTCGGCCTCGGCTTGATTGACCATACTGACACCAATCCGGTCTTTTACCGATGCTGCCGGATTCATGCCTTCGAGTTTGACCACAATCCGAGCCAAGCAGCCTTCGGCTTGGGGAATGCGGTTGAGTTGCACCAGGGGTGTGTGTCCGACCAATTCTGTAATGTCGCCAGCAATACGCATAATCTTTGTCTGTTTGTTGAGAGTAAATTGTTAATTGCTCGTTGGCAATAGTAACTAGATGTAATACATAATATCGAGCTGCCGCCTGCCATTGCGCTTTTCGCACAGATCCTGTAGCGTATATTTTTGCAAAACCGAGTTGGCAGTCGATCGCGCTTCTTGCCAAACTTCCCAAATTACAGCACTTTCTACCGTTTGAGCCGGCGAGTCTTTTTGGGAGCGATCTAATTCTGAGCCTTCGAGACAGTTAATAATTTCCAGCAATGTAATTTTCCACGGTTCCCTGGCCAAGATATAACCGCCCTTAGCTCCTCGCTGGCTGCGAATCAGCCCGCAGCGTCTCATTGTAGCCAGTAACTGTTCTAAATATCGATCGGGAATATTTTGCTGAGCCGCTATCTGGCGAATTTGCAGGGGCTCGCCCTCATCGTAGCAATCGGCCAGTTCCAGCAAAGCTAAGATTGCGTATTCGCTTTTACAGGAGAGTTCTACCATATTGCTTCAAATACCTGAATTCTAGACTCCGAAGTCCGATCTTAAAATTTTCCTCAATGTTGAGTTCAAAATTTTAATTCCTCAATTGTTATTATACTCCGGTTTTCCACTGAACTTAATCGACTTTCATAAATTTCTACAATCTTCTCTCAACAAACCGGGTTTCATCTAATGTCTGGTCGATTACCATAACAAAAACCCTTCGTAGTGGGGACTTTAGTACGCTCCCTGATTGCGGACTCGCATTCCCCACGCGCGATCCAATTTGAGATATGTCAATCGACCGCACATGATATTAGAGTCTAGGAATGATCGGAGACTTGCATTGTTTTCATTCGCTCTCCGATCAGCAAATTATCTGCGTCCATCTGCGTTTATCTACCTTACATCTGCGGTTAAAGGATCGATCCCGTGATTTATGCAATTGCTCGTTTAATTTTCAATTGCTTGCGGGCCCCAAATTAGTCTCGCGCACAAAAAAGCCCTGCCGGAAGCAGGGCTAAATTTGGCTAGAATTAGCAGAGAGGGTATGACCCGCCCTGCCTTTCTTTCACCCGCTCTTAGAACGTAAAAGTAGTTCTCAGAGTACCAATAATGATGTCATCGTTGCGATCGTTTTGATTGGGGTTAGTAATCCAAATGACGCCCGGAGTCACAGCAATGTTATCCGAAACCTTGAGCTTGTAGAAGCCTTCAAAGTGCCACGAAGTATCGTTTCTGAAGTTATCCAAATTGCCGGGAGCTTCAAGTTTATCCAAGTAAGGCTCGCGACCTACCACAAAGCCCAGCAAGTTGCCTTCTTTTCCTAAATCAGGCAAAGCCAAGGTGACAGCGTAGTTCCAAATTCTCGCATCGCCGATTCCGAGAATGCGAGCATTCGTTAAACCGCCCCAGCCGCCAATTATAAATCTCGGGCTGAGACGGAAAGAAGCCTGAGCGCCGTAGGAGTTGCTGACCACTTTGCGAGCCCGGAAACCGGGGAAGCCGTCGCTCAAACCGTTGATGGAATTAGCCACACCGGTACCAGTGAAACCGCCGATATTATCGGGGCCGCTTCCCAAAGCATTGTCAAACCCGAAGTTACCTCGGCTAAAGTAACCGTGGTTGTAGTTGAAAGCAACTTGCAAGTTGCGTCCGGGGGTAAAAGTCAACTGGCCCATCGCCGCGTAGTCGCCGTTGAACAAGCCTGCACCCTTAGCAGGACTGGCTGCACTTGAAGCCAAATAGCCGAAGGACAGAGAAGTCGGGCCGAACACGCCGCCCAGCAAGCCTCTGCCACCGAAGGCATAGTCAAAGCCGATACCCGCACCGCCACCCAAGCGGTAAATCGGGTTGCGCTGTCCGAAGGCGCTCAGGGAGCCGTTGCCACCGTCATAGTCTTCAAAGTAAGGGTTGACAGTCGGCATAATGTCGTCCCAAACGCCAGCGTTAGCTGCCAAGGTAACGTTCAGGTTTTGACCTACAGGAAACTTGTATAGCAAGCTGTCTAGGGCAACAACGTTGTCGGTTCTGCCGACAACGTTCCAAGTTTGAGTGCCTTCGCTGGTAGCCCCAAGGTTAAATCTTTGACCGTTGCCGACTTGAAGCCTGGTAAGTAACAAGTCTCTGCCGGTAAAGCTGGTATTTAAGTTGAGACGCACCCGCTGTTGGAAGACGGTCTCATTGTTACCCTGGCCGACGATCCTGTCATTGCCTCTGCCAAACAAGCCATCGTTGCCACCAAAGTCGTCGCTGAGGGCAAAAATTGCTTCCCCAGTCAGTTTGGTAGTAGTTGAGAATTGGTTGGCTTCGAGTTCGGATGTCCGAGCTTCGAGAGCATCGACGCGGCCGCGCAGGGTTGCCAGTTCTGCTGCAAATTCTTCTTGGAGCCGTTGGAGGGCTGCCAAGTCATCTTTCGTAGCTAAGTTGCCGCTGCCTGCTCTGATCAGCTCGCTAACCTTGTCTAAGCAAGCGTTTAAACCGGCTGCGAATTCGTAGCGGGTCATTGCCCGGTTGCCACGGAATGTGCCGTCGGGATACCCGGCAATACAGCCGTAGCGCTCGACTAGGGATTGCAGTGCTTGGAATGCCCAGTCTGTAGGCCGCACGTCAGAAAGTTGAGATACTGAGGTGACTTGACCTTGAGTTTCGCCACCTGCTGCACCTTCGCTGCTGTACTGATTGAGCTGCTCTAATGTGGCGGCTGGGTTTTGAGCTTGTGGTGCGACAGTTTGGGCTACAGGTTCAGCCTGTGCTGTTTGGGCTACAGGTTCAGCCTGTGCTGTTTGTTCTGCTGGCGCTGCCGCTGTTGGTTCTGCCGGGGCTGCCGCTGCCGGGGCGGTAGTTTCTAATTGAACTGCACCGAGTATCTCTGGGATAGCCGTAGCTGTCGGGGCTGGAGTTTCTAGTTTCGCAGCCGCTGAATTTTCTACCGGTTGAGCGACTGTGGGCTCAACTGCTGCTAGAGATTCAGTTGCAGGTTTTGGTGCTGCCGCTTCGGGATTTTCCGCTGCGGGGGCTGTGTTGGCTGTGGCTATCGCGCTTTCTGTTGCAGCCGTGCCTGAAGCTGCAATCGCTGGCTCTGTTTCTATGCCAGCGGCTGGGGAATTTTCTGCGATTCGATCTGCTGCTGCGGTAGTTTCGTCAACCGCTGCTACAGCATTGACTTTCGCTTCCGAGGTTTCAGCAGTTTCAGCTTTGGCAGCTTGAGGCTTGAGCGCATCAGCACCGGGCTGAGCGTTTGCTGCCATCGCGCTCGAAGAAACTACTAGGGTAGCTCCTAAGACTGCTGGGCTGATTAATAGGTAACTCCACAAAAATTTCGACATATTCACTCTCATCCTCACACCGATTACAGAGAAACTTTTCTAGTCTTCTATGCCGTCAGTAGTTGCTCCACTAGCATACTGCAAAAAAAGACCTAAAATTCACTTTTTCTTTTGATTCTTTTGGTCTGACTGAGTGTATGGATGCGATCGGCTGCTGCTGAGGGCGTATTTTGTACCCTGCCATCGACTGCCTCAAAACCTGACAAGACTTAGGCTGTCGATTGATTTGACTGCTTGCATCCAAAAGCCCGATCGCCTCTGTACTTTTTTAGCACAGCACGCCCGAATAGTCTAGGCTGATTCGACTTTACCATCCAAGCTGTGTCCGAGGACGCTAAAGACTTGGCGGCAATCGAACAATTCTAACAAATCGGCGTTGATTTTGTTGTGAGCTGCTTCTTGCCGCAAAATTTTCATCGCTGCCTCTGTCTGCAGAGCTCGTTTGTAGGGACGATCGCCCGCTGTCAGGGCGTCGTAAATATCCGCGATCGTCATTAATTGCGCCTGAATCGGGATTTCAGAGTTTTTCAGTCCTCGCGGATAGCCGGTACCGTCGAGTTTTTCATGGTGTCCGTAGGCGATTTGGGGAACATTTTTTAAATCTTTTGTCCACGGAATTTGGCTGAGAAATTCGTAAGTGTGAGTTACGTGAGATTCTATTGCCGATCGTTCTTCCGCTGTCAGGTTGCCCCTCGACACCATCAATTGCACGATCTCGTCGGGAGTCAGCAGGGGTTTAACTGCCCCGTCGATATCTTTATAAGTTTGCCCAGCAATTTCTCGCAGTTGAGCTAAGGGTTCTTCTGCCAAAATGTGAGGTTCGTTGGCTTCGATCAGGATTTCCCAATATTGAGCCAATCTGGTTTTTGCTTCTGCTAGTTTAGTGTCTAGCTTTTCTATTTGCTGGCATTGAACGCACTCTGGCTCTTCGCTGGGATGTTTTCGGTAGGCTGAATGCTCTAGCAAATATTTATATTTAGACTGGACGCATTCCATCTCCATTGTCCGCTGAGCTAAGCCAAAGCGGTGGCGGATGATTTCTAGCTGTGCGGGGTAGAGCTTTTTCTGTTTGGTCAAAACTGCTTCTGGCACTCCGATTTTACCAAAATCGTGCAGCAAGGCTGCGTAGCGAATTTCTTGAATTTGGCGGTTGTTAAAGTAGACGGAGCGCAGCCATCCGTTGCTGACGGCGTTTACTTCTTCTGACAGGCGCACTGTCAGGGCTGCTACTCGTTCTGAATGGCCGTAGGTACAGGGGTCTCTGGCTTCTATGACTTGCACGCTGGCTTTGACGAAGCCCTCGAACAAATGTTCTATACTTTCTTGGAGATGATTGCGCTCGATCGAGATTGCTGCTTGAGATGCGAGCGATCGAATTATTCTTTCTTCCCACAAAGAATACTGCTGCGTCGATTCCCAGGCATTCTCGGCTGTCAGCACCGCATCTGGCTTTGTTTTGCGATTGATCAGTTGCAGTATGCCTGTTGTCTCGCCTTCTCTGTTTTGCATCGGCAACACCATTACCGAGCAAGTGCGGTAATTAATATCCCTGTCAAAACTGGTATCTAGCTGGTAAGGTACGGCTGGGGGTAAGTCGTAGGCATCCGACAGGTTCAAACTTTGACCTGTAATTGCTACGTAACCCGCCAAACTTTTGTCTGTCAGCGGCAGCGCAAACTCCTTAAACGACAGGCTCGGTTTAGAAGCGTTTTGGGCTACCTTGAACAGCAGCTTAGGTTTTTCGTCGTTGCGGTCTACTAAGTAAACGCTGCCCGCATCGCTGCTGGTAATTTCCCTACTTTTGGATAAAATTAAATTTAACAAACCGCCTAAATCTTGAGCGCTCGACAGAGCAGCGCCAATATCCAGAAGCTTTTCTATCAGATCGGTTCTTTCAGCAGACTCGTTCAATAACTCTGGCTTTTCAAATACGATCATGGTCGGAGGATGGCGAACAGCCTTTTATACATTGGACTTTTTGCATCTCGACTTTCTCACACCCGATTTTAACCCAGAGTCGATTTTTTTATTGGCGAGCTTGTGGCGATTGTGGACTGTCGCTAGATGCAGCGGCTCCTGTCGGACAAAGCGGAACTGTTTTAATGTAGCGTAGAAATTTCTTGGGCTAGCGCAAAGTCTTTTTCAGTTAACCCTCCGGCATCGTGAGTTGTCAAATTAACTGTTACTTTGTTGTAGGAGATTTTGATATCTGGGTGATGTCCTGCGGCTTCTGAGGGGGCAACCAATTTATTCACAAAGGCGATCGCTTCGATAAAATCTTTAAATAAACGGGTACATTGCAGTTGCTTGCCTTCAACTGTCCAGCCTGACAATTGACTAGCGCGCTCTTGAATTTCCGTATTGTTAAGTAGGTCAGCCATATTTTTTTTGGTATTTTGGGATGAGTGTGGCATATTCACAGCCCACCTGCAGAAAATCCTACAAAAAACTATCCGCTCTCAAAAATAGTGTTGAGGCTCAAGTTTTAATACTCAAGATGTAACACTATTTATGAGAGCGGTCTAGCGGGTCTTCAGATTAGAACCTGACTGCCGGGAGAATCCCTAGCTCAGCCTGGTTCCCCGTGGAATTCGTTTCCCGTTGGAAACGACGGCTGACTGCTAGTGAGCGGCCCCGGCGCACAGCCGGTAGTTTCCAATCTGATGACCCATGCGTTTACTACTTTCTATCATGGGCATCACCTCCAAGTTTTACTAAATGGTTTATATTTGAACGCACCTGACCCAAATACAAGATTTGGTGTCAGGATTTGTGCGCTAGCTATTGCCAGCGTTACTGAAAGAACCTGCGTTCTGAGTATCATTCCAGCAATCACAATTACTAGAATAACACAAGGAATCAGAAGTGGACGATGCTGGTTGAAAAATTTTCAAAATATCCGCAAATTACTGCCACTGCAATGTTTGCGATCGATCTCTAAAGCAAGGGTGCGATCGGATAACCAGAGCCAAGAATATGCCTGCACCGTTACGAATTAACCTAAATGAAGAGGAAGACCGTACCCGAGCGAGAACTAAGCTGGGCTGATGGAGTGCCAACGCGCTGTAAACTCATAGCGATCGCATTGAGACTCAATGCACATGGATCGAAAGTACAGCAGATAGCCAGTTATCTGAACTGGCACGAGCATACAGTCAAAAACACGCTCAGACGTTGGCCGCAAAAGGGATTAGGAAGATTATGGGAAACGCCAGGGCGAGGCCCGAAGCGACGTTGGAGTGAGGAGGATGGGCAAACTGTAGAGCAATGGGTAGAAGAACCCTGTCGATATAGCGTCCGTCAAATCAGCCAAAAACTTTTAGAAGATAGATTTTTAGAAATAGCTAGGGGGGTGACAAAGAGGCCTAGGAGATAGACCGAATCAGGGTTGCAGCCCGCATACCTTGTTGATAAAAGCGACGTTTATTTGGAGTTAACTTTATTAACTGTTCCACCACATCAGAATATTGTTCGAGATAATTAACCCACTTTTCTCCATCTTGCGCCTACACCAAATGTACTCCGTCTTCGATATTTTTTTTAGGTTCTTGACGCCGACATACATAGGGCTTGCTGAATAAGCCTAAAACCCTTACCTCAAAAGACTTTGACTCGCGTTCGGCGTAGACAACGTGTAAGAC
>NZ_JAUBTX010000054.1:0-41826 GCF_036705185.1 Microcoleus sp. B4-D4
TTCCTTCTTCCTTCTTCCTTCTTCCTTCTTCCTTCTTCCTTCTTCCTTCTTCCTTCTTCCTTCTTCCTTCTTCCTTCATAAATATGACTCAAAGCCGCCTCCGACTGCCGCGATTGCTCAATGTTGCCTCAAAGTCCAGCCTGTCAATGAAAATGATGTGGGCGGGTTTGATAATAACTGCCGTGTTTGTATTGGTAGCCACTTTGTCTCCGGCCATGCAAGCTTGGGGATGGCTGCAAAATCCTACCGATGCTTTGATTAATCCGATTCACGAACCGCCGTCAGCGAATTACTGGTTTGGTACCAGCCGCAGCGGCTACGATGTTTTTTCCCGCACGCTGTTTGCTTCTCGCGCTGCTTGGCAAGTGGTGATTTTAGCCACAAGTTTGAGCTTGTTTATCGGCGTACCCCTAGGTTTGCTTAGCGGTTATTTGGGCGGTAAGCTCGATCGAGCGCTGTTATTTTTAATGGATACAATTTATACTTTGCCGGGGCTGCTGCTGTCCTTGACACTGGCGTTTGTAGTAGGAAGAGGAGTATTCAACGCTGCGATCGCCCTGAGCATTTCCTACATCCCTCAATACTACCGCGTAGTCAGGAATCACACCGCCAGCATCAAAACCGAATTATTTGTCGAAGCCGCCCGAGCAATGGGTGCAGACACTCAGACAGTGCTTTCGCGCTACCTCTTCCTAAACGTGATTCAAAGCGTACCCGTGCTGTTTGCCCTTAACGCCGCCGACGCCATTTTAACATTAGGAGGCTTAGGATTTCTCGGTTTGGGACTTCCCGAACAAACCCCAGAATGGGGACACGACTTGCGTTTAGCTTTGGATGCGTTACCTACAGGCATTTGGTGGACAGCATTATTTCCCGGTTTAGCCATGACTTTAATGGTAATCGGACTATCTTTAGTAGGAGAAGGATTGAACGAAGTTGTTAACCCTCGGCTGCGAAATCAACAATAATTTGTCTCGCGGTTAAATTAATCACAATTAAGTTGCGAGTGCATTTTTTAGCGAGAGATGAACTCACAACTTGTTGAATATTTTAATTCACGACACACAAAATCTAATTAAGCAGGTGAAATGATGAAAAATGTTCCACGGATAGAATATCTCAAAGTCCAAAATTACCGAGCTTTACATAATCTAGAACTTAAAAAAATTACCCCCTTAACTGTCCTCTTAGGACCTAATGGTAGCGGAAAATCAACTATTTTTGATGTTTTTGCTTTTTTGTCTGAATGTTTCAATGAAAGCCTCAGAAAAGCATGGGATAGAAGGGGCAGATTTCGAGAATTACGCACCAGAGATAGTACAGGCTGCATCATTATTGAATTAAAATATCGAGAGACATCCAAATCGCCGTTAATTACCTATCATCTCGCCATAGATGAAGAAAATAATCGTCCTTTCATTGCTGAAGAATCGTTACAGTGGAGGCGAGCCAGCCAAGGTAAACCTTTTCGGTTTTTAGACTTCAAAAAAGGCGAAGGACAAGTTATTAGTGGCGAAAGTCCTGATGAAGAAGGTGAAAGGATCACCGAAAAACTAGAATCATCTGAATTTTTAGCAGTAAATACATTAGGACAATTTGCCAAACATCCTCGCGTCAGCGCATTAAGACGCTTTATTACAGGTTGGTATTTATCCTATTTAACCGCAGATAATACCCGCAGCCTTCCCGAAGCAGGTGCACAGGAAAGATTGTCCCCCACTGGTGACAATTTACCTAATGTTATCCAATACCTAAAAGAACAACATCACCAACGGTTAGAAGAAATACTAAAAACCCTTTCTGCTCGTATTCCATGCCTCGAAAAAGTCGAGGCTCTTGTCATGCAGGATGGCCGACTTTTGTTGAAATTAAAGATGCTCCTTTTTCTCATCCCATTTTGGCAAAATATGCCTCTGATGGTACCTTAAAACTCTTAGCTTATTTGACAGTTTTATTCGATCCAAATCCCCCGCAATTAGTGGGAATAGAAGAACCAGAAAATCATTTGCATCCGCAATTATTACCTCAGCTTGCAGAAGAATGTCGTTCGGCTTCGGCGAATACTCAATTAATGATAACAACCCATTCTCCCTTTTTTGTAGATCGTTTAAAACCAGAAGAATTATGGGTATTATATAGAGATGAAAAAGGTTTTACTCAAGCCAAAAGAACTGCAGATATGCAGGGAATTAAACAATTTATAGAAAACGGTTCCTTACTCGGTTCGCTGTGGATGGAAGATTTCTTCGATGTGGGAAATCCCCTCAAAAACGCGGGTGCACCGCAATAATTTTAACTTGAAAATTAAGAGTAGGTGAGCATTTTGCATCTTGAATTTTTAGTGGAAGAAGCATCACTAGAATCAGCTTTAACCCAGATTTTACCCAAAATATTGCCATCGACTATCACCTATAAAATTCATGCTTTTCGAGGGAAAACAGATTTACTGGCTAAATTGCCTAACCGTTTGAAAGGTTATCAAGCATGGCTTCCGCCTGACAGGAAAATAGTTGTTTTAATAGATAAAGATCGAGAAGATTGTCTCAAATTAAAACAACAACTAGAAATAATGGCAATATCATCGGATTAATCACTAAATCTTCCTGTCAAAAAGATAAATCATTCCAAGTCTTAAATCGAATTGTAGTTGAAGAATTAGAAGCGTGGTTTTTCGGCGATGTTGAAGCAATTTGCCAAGCTTACCCTAAAGTCTCTGCCAATTTAGCTAAACAAAAACGGTATCGCGACCCTGATGGTATCAAAGGAGGAACAGCGGAGGCTTTGGAAAGAGTCCTGCAAAATGCTGGATATCATCCGGGAGGATTAGAAAAATATAAGGCCTCTAGCGAAATTTCTCAATATATGAATCCTGAATTAAATAGCTCTACAAGTTTCCAAGCTTTTTATCGAGGTTTATTAGACTGCATCAATAGTAACCAGGTATAATCAACTTGATAGACAATTTTCGCTCTCGTCATTGCTGAGCTAGGAGCGCGATCAATGATTTAGAGATCAAACCTAGAGCCGCGCTTTCGGACGATACGCTGTAAATAAATGTAACAAAACTTTGAGCTATCGCACCAGCGTCCTGTCGCTCCAAATCTTTAAGCGCATTCTGCAGCTTGTGCCTTCTCCAACAATAGCAAGCACATCGCTAACTGGGTAAATTTTCCTTTTCTTGCAGAGTTATCATCTGCCGACAGTTGCACCAACGCCCCATACGGCTTTTGTTCTATCTGCTGGAAATCTTCAGCACAACACCAGTAATTTTACTTAAAATTGATGAATTTGCTTTGTCAAAGCTTCACACTGTTAGGATATATTTAAAGTAAATGTGAAGTTGTGCTTTCGGGAAATAGCGAATTGTCTTGCTTGTGAAAATGGGCGTTAGCGAAGCCCTCGAAGAGGATCGCGCAAGTGCGAGCCGAAAGCCAGCAAATTTTAGAGACATTTGCTGCCGGGAGTTGCGCGACGGGTTAACTCTCAGTAGAATTTATCCGGGTGGTTTTTGCCACGCTCTGCCATAAACTCGTGTCCCACTGCTTAAATGAGAATGTGACGCTAATAACTTAATGTGATTTAATGTCGAAATTAAACCCAATTTCTGGGATTTGAGCTAACTTAACAAAGAAAGCCCCTGTTGCACTATTAAACCCGCAACGCTTCATTGGGGGAAATCGTCGGTTTCTACTTCAGAGCGGCCGACTTACAACTCAAGTTCGCAAGCTTTATTAGATCGCAGATTGTGTATGATTCAATTCAGGGAAACAGGGTAATGATGGGTGCATCTACAAAGATTTTATTGGTTTCAATTCCAGCAAATCCAAAATTGTCTGCTAACTCTCTGGCAGACTGCGCCGCAGCCGTTCACCCACATCAGCACAAAAAAACAGCGCCGTTCGATCGTACCCAGGTTTTTAGGGGCCGTTCTCAGGATTGATCTGAATCGGCCATGAGTCACTATTGTCAAGCTAAGCTGACAAAGTTTTCCGAGTTCTTGACAAAAATTGAAAATAACTTCCATTTTTTGTGAGAACGGCTACAATCGGAAGGGTCTTTGCCAGATCCGATTCTCACCATTTGGTGCTACGACTCTCTGCTGTTGCGTTGGAAGCAGCAAACTTACATCCGAAATGGCGAAAATTAGCCGTGCAACTATCATGTCTGACAACATCGTCACTCGCACGCTGCCGGCTTTCTCAAAAGTTCGACACCTCAAACACAAAAGTTAGAGGGCTCAGTACCAGAAAACTGGTACGGGTAAAAGATCGAAGTACCGGGTAAAAAAAAGCCAGTATTTTGACCTGCGTGCGATCGTCGCATCTCTGGCATTCGTTTTTCTGGGTAAGGTATCGCAGATGAGGCGATAACTCGCTGTGAAAGAAAAAGCTGCACCCTCAATATAGGTTGCAACGTTAAAAATATGCGATAGATTGAATGTACTCGCTGCTTCTTTCAACCAGAAGTCGAAATTTGACTTGTAAAACTGGTGCTGTTTCGGTCAATGCTTCATTTAGCAAACTGAAAAGCCCACTATTTCTTACTGCGGAAATGCCAATACTGGCTAACTTGTCTAAACTACAAACAGACACTATTCCACTGTTATTTATTCTTTAATTCAGGAGCATGAGGAAGGCGGCATGACCCAGGCTAACACCGTACTCGAAACCACAATCACACCCGAAATGGAAACCATCGAGTTGCTTAGGAACGCCAAAAGCGTTCTACCCGAAAGCGAGTTGGAACTTTTTATCGACGAAGACGACGATCGAGAAGATTTTCTAGACAGCCCATCTGAAGAAGACGATACTAAAGTTGGCAAAGGTGTCAAAGCCCGCCGTCGGGCCCAAGCCAAGAAAAAGCATTATACAGAAGACTCTATTCGTCTTTACCTCCAAGAAATTGGTAGAATTCGACTGTTGCGAGCCGACGAAGAGATTGAACTCGCCCGCAAGATTGCCGATTTGCTGGAATTAGAGCGAGTTCGAGAACAACTCCTCGAAGAGTTAGACCGCGAACCCAAAGATAACGAATGGGCTAATGCTGTAGATATGGCACTGCCGGCATTCCGTCACAGACTCCACGTCGGTCGGCGGGCCAAGGAGAAGATGGTACAGTCAAACCTGCGTTTGGTGGTGTCGATCGCCAAAAAGTACATGAATCGCGGTTTGTCTTTCCAAGATTTGATTCAAGAAGGCTCTTTGGGTCTGATCCGGGCCGCTGAAAAATTCGATCACGAAAAAGGCTACAAATTTTCCACCTACGCAACTTGGTGGATACGTCAAGCCATCACCAGAGCAATCGCCGACCAATCCCGGACTATCCGCCTACCGGTTCATCTTTACGAAACCATCTCGCGGATTAAGAAAACTACCAAACTTCTTTCTCAAGAAATGGGCCGCAAGCCTACGGAAGAAGAAATCGCGACTAAAATGGAGATGACGATCGAGAAGTTGCGTTTCATTGCTAAATCCGCACAGTTGCCTATTTCTTTAGAAACTCCAATCGGCAAAGAAGAAGACTCGCGTCTGGGAGACTTTATTGAATCTGACGGAGAAACGCCAGAAGATCAAGTCTCTAAAAACTTGCTAAGAGAAGATTTAGAGAGCGTTTTGGATACTCTAAGCCCTAGAGAACGAGATGTATTGCGACTGCGTTACGGCTTAGATGACGGACGGATGAAGACCTTGGAGGAAATTGGTCAAATCTTTAACGTTACTCGCGAGCGGATTCGTCAAATCGAGGCTAAAGCGCTGCGGAAGCTGCGCCATCCCAACCGCAACAGCATCTTAAAAGAATATATCCGCTAGAGTATTTTTCTCGCATCACCCAAAAGAGTGATTGGCTCTTTTGGGGATCGAACCATAGCTTTTTTGGAAGCGATGGTTGTTAAACTTTTTGTGTTCGCTGCACTGCGAGTCATATCAATTCCGGTTGCACTCATACATGATGTTAACTGTTAACTGTTAGCTGTTAACTGTTAGCTGTGAATCTACTATTCCGATGAAGAGAGGATTTGATATCATATCATGTCGGGTCGATTACCATCACAAAAACGGTTCGTAGTGCGGTCAATCAAACGGATATGAGATAGCTATTTGCTGCTGGTAAATGGCCCTGCTAAAAGCGCGCGGGAAAAACTTTGGGAGTTCTTTTGGGGACTCCCAAGCTTTCTATTGTCTAAACAATCTCAAGTGAAAAATTAGATTGGTTTAAAGCATTTTGCTCGCGCACGGCAGTTCAAAAACCCGGTTTCTCGATCTGAGTCACTCGAAGAGCAGCTACTCGCGTCAAAGAAACCGGGTTTTTTAATCTTAGTCAGATCGAGAAAAGAATGGCGTCCCAATCCTCCAATCTCCAATCTAAAATCGTACTAGATCACGCCCCAGAAGTGAAGCAGGCCTTGACCGGAAACCAATTCGATAATCACAGCGGCAGAGAAACCAATCATCGCTAAACGACCGTTCCAATTTTCAGCTCCTTCGCTGAAGCCCCAGTTCCAAGCGTTGCGTTTTTGTTCTTGCATAGTGCGAACTCTTTTTGTTAACTTTTGTAAGGCTTATGTAAATTAATATAACATTCACTTGAATAAAGTGCAAGTTTATGATGTGTGAGATCGATCGCAAAGGCCGATCGACCTTGAGAATTTCGCCTAACGAGGGAAAATAGCCAACTCCGTATCCGGGTCAAACAAGTGAATCTTGTCATGGGCGACGGCCAGCCAAAGCTCCTCACCAACACGGATCGATCGCTCAGGAGGAACCCGCACCTGCATCCGCACAGCCGGAGCATCAGTCAAACACACCCGCAAATAAGTTTCGTGCCCCAAAGCCTCCACAATTTCCACTTGTACAGACAGATTTTTGGTAGCAGGAGGGTGAATGCTCAGATGTTCGGGCCGGATGCCCAAAATCAGCTCTCGCCCGTCATATTGCTGTAGGTTTTTTGCCCAAATATCCGGTAAAGTAAAGCGAAATTGCGGGTGAGAAATCAACAGCGGGGCTGTAAACTGCACCGGCAAAAAATTCATCGGCGGAGAACCGATAAACTCAGCCACAAATAGATTAGCCGGCTTGTTGTAAAGCTCCAGAGGTTGAGCGACTTGCTGAAGCTGGCCTGCATTCATAATAGCAATGCGATCGCCCATAGTCATCGCCTCAGTCTGGTCGTGAGTCACATAAATAGTCGTAGTTCCCAACTGTCGCTGCAACTGCACAATTTGCGATCGAGTTTCCGCCCTCAATTTCGCATCAAGATTAGATAGCGGTTCGTCCATCAAAAAAACTTCAGGATTTCGAGCCATCGCCCTACCCAAAGCTACTCGCTGCTTTTGTCCTCCCGAAAGTTGTTTCGGCAAGCGATTTAAAAGCGGTTCTATTTGCAATAATTGAGCTACCGCCCTAACTCTTTTGCCTACAGCCTTTTCCCGTTCCGAAAAATAGCGCAAACCCGGAGGAAGCTTGCGAGTTGCTCCAACTAAAAAGTCCTCCCCTAAAGTATATATTTGCTCTTTGTTTAAAGTATTAGAAGCTAAATAATTAATCACCTCTTTTAACTGATTTTTTATTTTTTCTGCCTGAACCAGGCTGCTTTTTTCCGCCTCTGTCTCTGTCTTTGTCTCTTCTTCCTTTTTCCCTCTTCCTTCTTCCCTCTTCCCTCTTCCTTCTTCCCTCTTCCTTCTTCCTTCTTCCTTCTTCCCTCTTCCTTCTTCCTTCTGAGAGCGACGCAATCCAAAGGCGAGATTATCGTAAACTGTTAAGTGAGGATAGAGAGCATAATTTTGAAACACCATAGCGATATTTCGGTCTTTGGGGGGCAAATCGTTGAGGAGGCGATCGCCAATCCAAATATTGCCGGCAGTCAAAACTTCCAAACCGGCGATCGATCGCAGCAGAGTGCTTTTTCCGCAGCCCGAAGGCCCCACCAGCACCATAAATTCCCCGTCTTCGACCGTCAAGTTAATCCGCCGCAAAACGCTGTTAGAAGTTGAACTAGAGGCTTCGGGCGAGACACTTTCTGCGACGTTGTTTGCTTTTTTTTCCTGTTCTCCTTGGCGGAGTGGAAAACTTTTGTAGATATTTTCTAATACAACTTTCGCCATCAAACAATTTTATATTTTATATTTTAGATTGGGCATCGGGCATTGGGCATTGGGCATCGGGCATCGGGCAAACAGGGCAAACAGGGCATCGGGCAAACAGGGCATCGGGCATTGGTAATTGCTTTGAGATTTAAATTAACCAGTGAGTGCCTGGATGTGAATCCTCGCTTTACCCATTACCCATGCCCCATTACCCATGCGCCATGCGCCATGCGCCATGCCCCATGCCCCATGACTATTGACTGGTAATAACCTTAATAATTTTTTCACCGGGATTGAGGTCAAAAACTCGATCGCCCGGAGCATCTTTCCCCCAAAAAGCTATAGCATCAGTAGTCGATCGCAGCAAGCGGCCAGAAGTAGTAAAAAGTTTAACATCCGTACCCGGAACCGATCGCAGCAAGCCAACCAAAGCATCTTTAGGTTCTGCGAAACGAAAAGCTTGAGTGCCTATTTCGCCGCGATTAGTAAGTCTGACAGAACCTGCGGGCATTCGTTTAGCCCAACCCAACTCCGAAAATAGCACCAGACTGTCTTCGGGATCGATCGTAATACAACCCACCAAAACTTCCTGCTTCCGCAACCTGGTTACTTGAGAACCTAGGGCGCTGCGGCCCATTGGCGGCAGTTGTTCGTCATTAACATCAAACCGGAGAACTCGGCCTCCCGAAGTTGCGACGGCCACTTGCTCGCCGACTTTGCTCAGACTAGCGCTGCGGAGCCGATCGTCCTCCTTGAGTTTAACAACAGTCATGCCGCGATTAGTCACATCAGCCAATTCCTGCACCGGCAAACGTTTAATTTTGCCTTGCTGAGTCATAGTTACTAAATCCACCCCCTCCGAATTTTCCGGCAAAATAAAGTGTGCGATAGTAATTTCCGACAAAGCGCGATCCGTACTGTCTTTAGTAGCACTAGGGGATAACAAACCGACAATCGGCTTTCCTCGGTCTTTTGGATTGCTGCTAGGAATATCAGCCACTTTCAGCGGGTAAGCTTTGCCGTTAGGAGTTAAGACTACCAAAGTGCGATCGGTTTTAGTCAGCTCTGCAGTCACAATAAAATCTTCATTTTTTTCTAAAGCTGAAACCGATTTTTCGCGACTTTTCGAGCGCGGGCGATCGTTAGCCGGCAAGCGCCGCACGTACTGCTTGTGCGAAAATTCAACAATTGTTTCTTCAGGCTCTAGAACAGGCAATAAGTTAGGCTGAATTGTTGCCGGCGATAACTGCTTGAGTCCAGAATTTTTCTTACCAGAAAATTGTGTGTCTGTCTTGGCCGCGCGTCCTGTTTCCCTAGCAAATTTAGTGCGGCGGGGGTCAGCGTACTTGCGTTTGAGCGATCGCAATTCCTTCTTCAAAGCCTTCAAAAGTTCGCGCCTGTCGCTCAACAACCGCTGCAATTCTTGAATATTTCCCGTCAACTCATCCAGTTCGGCTTGCAAATGTTGCCTTTCTAAACCAGTCAGCCGGCGCATCGGCATCGCCAAAATCGCATCAGATTGACTTTCGCTCAAATCGAGGCGAACTTGGAAAGTTTGCTTAGCAGTAGTACCATCAGGAGAATTTCTGAGAATGTCGATCGTAGTATCGAGATTTGTCAAAGCCAACATTAAGCCTTGGACAATGTGACACCGACGTTCTGCCACCTGCAACTCGTAATTGTAGCGCCTGGTGATAGTCACTTCTCGGAAATCCAGAAATTCCTGCAACAATTGTCTGAGCGTCAACTGTCGGGGTTGACCGTTGACAATTGCCAGCAAAATCGCACCAAAATTTGTTTGCAGGTCAGTTTGTTGGTAAAGACGAGCTAGCACCGCTTCGGGAGTAAATTCCCGCTTGAGTTCAATCACAACTCGAATGCCATCGCGATCGCTCTCATCGCGCAAATCAGAAATACCGTCGAGACGGCCGGCATTCACCAAATCCGCCACCTTTTCAATCCAACTCGCCTTATTCACCTGAAACGGAAACTCCGTCACCACGATCGCCGTTTTAGTCCGCACCTTGCGATTACCAGGCACTTCTTCCACCCCAGCCACACCCCTGACCGCAATGCTGCCTCGGCCCTTAGTGTAGGCATCAACAATGCCCTCTGTAGCGACGATTTCCCCTCCGGTCGGGAAATCCGGGCCCGGAATCAGTTCAATCAACTTCTCGTCCGAGACTTCGGGATTTTCAATCAAAGCAATTAAACCGTCTACCACCTCTCCCAAATTGTGCGGCGGAATATTAGTTGCCATCCCCACAGCAATCCCAGTACAGCCATTGAGTAACAGAAACGGCAACTGAGCCGGTAGTGCTGTCGGTTCCTGTTCGGAACTGTCAAAGTTAGCTGCAAAATCAACAGTTGCATCGCCGACTTGGGTTAGCATAGCTTCGTGGGCGATCGGTGCGAGCCTAGTTTCTGTGTAGCGCATCGCAGCAGCCGGGTCATTGTCCACCGAACCGAAATTGCCGTGACCCGCAAGCAAAGGATAGCGGCTCGAAAACTCCTGAACCATCCGCACCAGAGCGTCGTAAACCGATTGGTCGCCGTGGGGGTGATATTTTCCCAAAACATCTCCAACTACCCGGGCGCACTTGCGGTAAGGTCTGTCTGGTGTCAAACCGAGTTCGTGCATCGCATACAAAATTCGACGGTGCACCGGTTTTAAACCGTCGCGGACATCAGGCAAAGCTCGCCCGACGATCACACTCATGGCATATTCGAGGTACGATTGCTGCATCTCGGCGTGCAGAGGCGTAGAAATTACTTGCCCGGAAAGTAGGTTTAGTTGTTTGGCCATGAGTTCTTGTGTCCGTTAATTCCTGAGTGAAGACAGCCTCTGTCAATAATGCTCAGGTTGCCTGTCTCGAATGAAAAGCGTTTGCCTTCAAGCAAACCGATAGTTCGATAAAACCGCCCAGCAGGAGGATAAAAATAAATTTAACAGGTTAAAGCAAAATCAGAGTGCCGAAGACAGACAACACTTGCCTCTTACTCTCCACTCTTACCCTAACCTCTATATTGCCGACCGTTGCGATTACCTGTCTATTTACCGTCCGCCGCGAGAAGGTTGATTTACAGTCATGCTTTTATTTATAATCGCTCACAAATGCCGATCTTTGAGAATTCAGCAGTCAAAAGCTTTTCTCATGAGCTGTCCTAGTCTGACCTGCGATCGATCGAAGCGTCGATATTTTAAAGCAATGTCGATCGGTCTAAACTAAGAATTGCCAATCCTTAACAATCCCCGCTATGTTCCCTACTCCCAATGCTTCAGCGGCAGTATCTGAATCAACATTGCTTGATTTTAAGGGCAGCACATAAAACAATTGTCACACTACCCCGACTATAAATCGCAGGCTTGACCCAGAAAAAAATCCTAAAAACCTGCTAATGAAGAATTTTGAAACTGTTGTCAGTGTCAGGGGGAGCACCTCAATCAATGCAGTAAGTGTTTTTTTGACAGCCCATTTATAGTGCTGTCTGGCGATCGAGTCTTATATAGGTCGATCGCCACCGCCTTGCACTCGCAAAAAAAATGCTTGGCGACAGAAATGAGATACTCCCTGGAAACTTTTAGGCATCTGTAGGCCATTTCGCCTAAAAACCAGCGGGCCCAAGACAACCGAGTTGAAGGGAAACGCAATTCGCGGATCGGAGCCACCTAGTGCCATCTGTGATATAACTAGCTTGATGAAACAAGTTTTGACATAGATGAAATCCCCGTCCATTTTACGGCGGGGCAGATGTCAAAAGTATTGCAAACACATTCACAAAAAAGATGGCTATTTGTATGCAGCCGTATTGTTGCCCATCCTTTCCTCTCGCCTTCCCCGTGCTGAGTAAAGCGCCTTGGAAGCTGGTATCTAGGAGATCGCAAAGATGAAAACCGTTCTGATTGTAGAGGACGATTTGGTTAACGCTAGAGTTTTTTCTAAAATTCTGACTAAGCGGGGTGGCTTAGCCGTGAAGCACACAGAAAATGTTGAAGAGGTGATGCAGATTGCTGCGTCTGGAGAAGCTGATTTGATTTTAATGGATGTGTCTCTTTCACGCAGCGTCTATCAAGGAAAAGCTGTTGACGGTATTAAAATTACTCAACTGCTGAAAGCAGACCCGCAAACGGCCTCGCTACCAATTATTTTGGTAACAGCTCACGCGATGGCCGGTGATAGAGAAACTTTTCTAAATCAAAGTGGTGCGGACGGTTACATCTCTAAACCCGTGGTAGACCATCAAGAGTTTGTCGCTCAGATCAAGGCTTTGCTCCCTGATTGAGTGAAATATATAGCCTTTCTCGGTAACATGAGGTGCTAGGAGTGGGCATAGGGGATAGGCCAAACCGCGCATAGGCAGGAGTGGAAAGATCCCGCCTCACCAAGTTTGAGAACCGCTATACATGAAGGAGGAAGTTGGACAACGGATTGTGTAGCTGATCTAACGGATGTAAGGAAGGAAGAAAGAAGAAGGAAGAAGGAAGAAGGAAGAAGGAAGAAGGAAGAAGGAAGAAGGAAGAAGAAGGAAGAAGGAATTTTAATTGCATTGGATCTCAATGCTACATTTGTAGCAACAGCTCGCTATCGAGTTTGCACGGGCTGTATGTAACCAGCGGTGCGATCGATAGCGATAGAATATTATATCGGTCAATCTACCGGACAGGATATTAAAAAAAAGCTTTTTGTTGAAAATCCACAGATGCTCCCTTTAACTATTTGTTATATCAAACACTTAAAACCTCGGAATTATAAATTTTTATTGAATTCTGACTTATATTTTTTGACGAATACACCTATTGCTTTCTTTTTTCCTTGTTTAAAGTCCGATCGCGCTTTTGGTAGCGAATTTGCCTGTGGAGAACACCAAGCTTTAAAGAAACAAACTTAATATTTTTACACCAGTGCCGAAACCGAAAAAAAATGCCGCGCCGCCCGGTATTACGGGCGTGCGCGACAATTTCATAACTAAGATTACAGCCCTAAATTGGTTAAGGCTAAAGAAACCGGGTTTTTTACCAAATCAGTGAGCGAGTGGGAAAAATTGTCGAAAAAACCCGGTTTCTGACCACCCGCGAGTAAGTCCTGTATTACTCTTCGTCTTCGTCGAAATCGAAACCGATATCATCGTCCTCGTCGTCAGCCAAAACTTCTAACGAACCGTCATCACTTGAGCCGACAAAATCGTCTTCATCAACTTCAATTTCCTCAAACTCTTCATCAGGCTCAAGGTCAGAAACTGCTGCGGTATCGAAACTGCTTTCGATCGTATATTTGCGGCGGGCAGTACGGTCATCAAGTACCACATCCTCCTGCAAATCTTGGAAATCGTCATCAAACACGGCACCTTCAAAACCCGCATCCTGAACGCTGGCATCTTCGTAAGCATTGAAACCAGTACCGGCGGGAATCAAGCGGCCGATGATGACGTTTTCTTTGAGGCCTCGGAGCCAGTCGGACTTGCCTTCGATCGCCGCTTCGGTCAGCACCCTGGTGGTTTCTTGGAAAGAAGCCGCAGAAATGAAACTGTCAGTATTGAGCGAAGCCTTAGTAATTCCCAGTAGCACCGGAGTGTAATCTGCCGGAGCCCCGCCGGTAATCGACATTGCCTCGTTCACCTGCTCTACCTGCCGCAGCTCTACCAGCTCGCCCGGTAGCATCGTAGTGTCGCCGCCGTCTTCTACGCGGACTTTGTTGGTCATCTGCCGCACAATTACCTCAATGTGCTTGTCAGAAATATCTACCCCTTGGGATTGATAGACAGATTGCACTTCGTTTACCAAGAGGGTTTGCACCTGCTGGAAACTTTCCAAAGCTGCTTCAAATGTGGACTGGCGCTCTTTGAGGGCTTGGAAGAAAACTTCGAGAATTTCATGGGGGTTGGCGGGCCCGTCAGTCAGGGCTTCGGCTACACCTACTCGCTGTCCGTCGGAGACGATCGGATTCTGCCCCGGTAGCAAAGGATATGCTTCGATGCGGCCGTCATCTTCAACTACAGCCAGTTCGACCATATCTTCCTCGGTGGATACGCGGGCAGTCCCCGGACGGTGGGCCAAAATGCAGGCTTCCTTCGGCTTGCGCCCTTCCAGGAGTTCTTCAATCCGGGGCAAACCCTGGATGATGTCGCCTGTTTTCGCCCGCTCGAACACCAGGATGACTAAGTTGTCGCCCCGCTGCACCAAGTCGCCGTCATCGACGTGGAGGACTGCACCGGCGGAAACCCGGTAAGGACGAGCTATTCTGAGCACGATTTTTGCAGGTTCCGAGCCGTTCGAGGGTACGACCTTGACTACTTGGCCGGATTCTTCCAAAAACGTGCCGGGGGCGATTTCCGTACCGGCTACTAGCAGTTGACCGGGACTGAAATCTGGGGCGACGGGGAGGTCGATCGAAATCGAGTCGGCTTCCCGCATGACCAAGAGGCGGCGCACCGGCTCATTTTGTCCTTCGCGGATGCCCCGAACCGTCCCTGCTTCTTTGCAAAGAATTTCGGTGCGGGCTACTACTGCGCCCGGAGCGATCGACTGTCCGTCTTCTACCAACAGCCGCGTCTGAGTGCTGCCCTGGGTGGGGTCTGCCGACACGTCGCGCCGAACTACGAGGGATTCTAAAATCACTAACTGCAGGCGGAAGGTTTTGGAAACCGGCGGTGCTTCGTCGCTTTCTCCTGCCAATTCTTGGGAGAGGGCGGTGGAGTCGGAGACTGCTGCTGGGGAGTCATAATCGTTGTCCGACAAGGCGGTATCATCTTCTGGGTCTGGCAAAAGTTCGATATCTGCTGCCAGTTGCGGAGCTCCTGAACCGATTTCTAGGATGAGCTGAGTCCGCAGGAGTTCGAGTCCTTCTACTGATTTGACGCGCTCTCCGTCTTTGTAGGGGAGGCGCTGGACTGCTTTGAGGGCGATCGACTCGTTGAGCGCAGTCTGGGAAGGCACCGGCGGCTTGTCGGGAACAGGAAACTCTACGACTGGCCGCAGCAGCAATGCTGGGCCTTCGGGTGTTTCGATGTATTCCGCATAGGCGAGTTCTTCAGCAACTAAGCCGGGGAAGATTTCTTGACCCGCGTTGACAATTTGACCTTCGGTTGCCGAAAGTGGGGGGCGGTCAACGACGTGCAGGGTTCCAGGTTTGATGACAATTTCCCGCAAAATATCATTTTTTTGCGTTACTTCTACTGCACCGCTGGTTTGGCAGAAGATATCTTTGACTACTTCAGTGCCGGCTTCGACGTACTGGCCATCTTCGACTAGCAATAGAGAGATGTCTTTGTTGACTTCGTGGCATTCTTCCGGTATCCACAGCAGGGTGCCGCCCTTGATGACTTCGAGTCCTTGTTTGGCTTTGCCGCGCTTTTGGACTTCGACGCCGGCGTATTTGACAATGCCTCCGGTGGCGGTGCGGTAGGTGTCGTCGAGCAGTTCGGCTACGACTTCGCCGTTGATGACTTTGCTTCCGGGAGTTGTTTTGAGCGAGAACCGCTGGTTGGAAGTTGTTTCGATCGTGTAATATTCTCGGCCGCCGGTGCTTTCGGCTCGGACGATGGCTTGGTCGAGCAATACTTGAGCGGTGATGATTTCAATTTCTCGCTCGTCGGCGATGCGGACTACGCCCCCGTGTTCGGAGACGAGTTTGGTTTCGGCGATGACGCTGTTTTCTGGAATTCGGGAGCCGTTTTTGACTGCCGGTTCCGCGCCGGGAGGGAGGTTGTAGACTTCTCCCGAGAGTATCCAAATCAGTCCGCCCCGGCTGGCGGTGCGGGTGGTGTTACCTTGGCGGTCGGTTTTTTCTTCGGGTACGATGTCGGCAAATTTGGCTTCGCCGGCTAAGTCTGAGGCTACGTCTGTGGTGACTTTTTCGGTGGTTTTGCGGGCTGCGCGTCCGACGATCGGCACTTGAGCCAATATTTGACCTTGGATGGCGCGCTGTCCGTCTTTGACCATGAGCGTGGAACCTTGGGCGATCGCCAGTTCAATCTTTAGTTTCTGATTTTTGGCTCCCGATTTGCCTTCCTCGAAGCCGTCGCCCTCGAATACGAGCTTGCCGCCGTTTTCGGCGATCAGGGCTTCTTCGCCGTGAGAAGTGCGGAAGGAACGGGTTCGCAAGTTCTTAAACTTTGCCACGCCCGGGAATGGGGCGCGTTCTTGTTTGGCGACTTCTCCGGTGAACACGCCTCCGGTGTGGAAAGTACGCATGGTGAGCTGGGTTCCGGGTTCGCCGATCGACTGGGCGGCAATAATCCCGATCGCTTCTCCCATGTCTACCATTTTCAGGTGGGCGAGGCTCCAGCCGTAGCAGCACTGACAGACGGAACGGGTGGCTTCGCAGGTTAGGGGCGATCGCAAATACACCTCGCCAACTCCTGAAGCGCCGATCGCGTCTGCCAGCTCTTCACTAATTGGCTGGTTGCGGACTGCCATGATGTTGCCGAACCTTACGATTTCTTTGGTTTTGGGGTGCACCACGTCTTTTGCAAACACCCGGCCGAGCAGCCTGTCTTTGAGGGGTATCAGCACGGTAGCTCCGTCGGTCATCGGCCGGACTCGAATCCCGCGTTGGGTGCCACAATCTACTTCGCGGACAATTACGTCTTGGGACACGTCTACCAGGCGTCGGGTCAGGTAGCCGGAGTCGGCGGTGCGGAGGGCCGTATCGACCAGTCCTTTTCGCGCTCCGTAGGAAGAAATAATGTATTCCGTGACAGTGAGGCCTTCTCGGAAGTTGGTTTTAATTGGCAAGTCGATGATTTCTCCCTGGGGGTCTGCCATCAATCCGCGCATTCCGACAAGCTGCCGCACTTGGGAGATATTTCCCCGGGCACCGGAGAAGGCCATCATGTAGACCGAGTTGAGGGGATCTGTGGCTCGGAAGTTTTTGACTACTTCGTCTTTGAGGTCTTCTGAGGTGCTGTTCCAAGTGTCGATTACTTTTTGGAAGCGTTCGACTTCGGTGATTTCGCCTCTGGTGTACCGCTGTTCGGTGATGCGGATTTCTTCTTCGGCTGCATCTAAGAGTTGTCGTTTGATTGGTGGTACTTGCAGGTCGTCTACGCTGATGGAAACTCCGGCGCGCGTAGCAAAGCGAAAACCCAAGTCTTTGAGTTTGTCTGCCATTTGCGCCGTGCGGGCAGTTCCGTATTCCATGAACGACCAAGAGATTAATTTTTTGAGCTGACCTTTGTCAACAACTCGGTTGCGAAAAACAATTTCTTTATTTTCTTTGTATTCAGTCATTTGTTTGCTGTTAGTAATTTACTCGTCAGTCATCAGTTTAGAAACCGGGTTTCTGAGAATATTTCTCCTCACCAAGCCCAACCTGTAGAAACCCGGTTTCTCGCTCCTGGCGCATCACTCATCGGTCATCAGTTCAGAAACCGGGTTTCTGAGAATATTTTTGGTCACATAACCCAACCCTTAGAAACCTCGTTTCTCGCTTCTGGGACATGGGTCATCGGTCGTGGGAGTGAAACCGGGTTTCTAAGAATATTTTTGGTCACATAACCCAACCCTTAGAAACCTAGTTTCTCGCTCCTAGACTGACCGATCGCCTATTACCCGCTGTTATTTCCCAATTTTCCAATTCCTAATTATTAATGACCGATTCGATCGTTTGGTGATAGATAATTCGACCGGGAGTAGTGCGAATAAACTGATTGAGCAAGTTTCCTTCTTTGTCTTCTCGAATCCGGCGGAACTTGAATTCTTTCGTCACCGTACCGTCGGTCGATCGTTCTAGTTTCAGCGGTTCTCCTTCTGGTTCTATATTTTCTATCGGGCCTTGAAATCTCACCCACACGTAGGAATGCAAGTCAACAACTCCTTGTTCGTAGGCTACAACCGCATCGGTGAGGTTAGAGAAATAGTGACCTGCTCCTTTTTGAGCGTCGCGATTTTCCGCTGTCAAGTAATAGCAACCGAGCACCATATCTTGCGAAGGAGTAACAATCGGTCTTCCGGTTGCGGGCGACATAATGTTATTAGAAGCCAGCATCAGCAAGCGGGCTTCCGCCTGAGATTCCAGAGACAAGGGCACGTGCACGGCCATTTGGTCGCCGTCAAAGTCAGCGTTAAAAGCCGGACAAACTAGCGGGTGAAGCTGAATCGCCCTCCCGTCTACCAAAATGGGCTCGAAGGCTTGAATTCCCAAACGGTGCAGGGTGGGGGCCCGGTTCAGCATGACTGGGTGTCCTTCAATCACTTCTTGAAGCACCTCCCAGATGCTTGGGTCGCTGCGCTGGATCAATTTTTTGGCAGCTTTGATGTTATTGACCAATCCTTGGCGGATGAGGCGGTGGATGACAAAGGGCTGGAAAAGTTCGATCGCCATTTCCCTCGGTAAACCGCACTGATGAATTTTCAGTTTCGGCCCCACCACAATCACCGAACGTCCAGAATAGTCAACCCGTTTCCCGAGCAAGTTTTGCCGGAAGCGGCCTTGTTTCCCTTCAATAATGTCCGACAGAGATTTCAGCGGGCGGTTGTTTGCGCCCACGACAGTCCGGCCGCGGCGGCCGTTGTCAATCAGCGCATCCACAGCTTCTTGCAGCATCCGTTTTTCGTTGCGGATGATAATTTCCGGCGCTAGGATTTCTTGCAATCTCGCCAAGCGGTTGTTGCGGTTAATTACTCTCCGATAAAGGTCGTTGAGGTCGCTCGTTGCAAAACGCCCGCCGTCTAGCTGTACCATCGGCCGCAAGTCTGGGGGAATCACCGGAATCACCGACAGCACCATCCAATCGGGATGAGAACCCGTAGCGATAAAGTTGTCAATTACCCGCAAACGTTTGATTAACTTCGCTCGTTTTTGACCTTTAGCATTAGCAATATCTTCGCGCAGCTTTTCCGCTTCGCTTTCTAGCGGAATATTTTGCAGCAAAACTTGCAAAGCTTCAGCACCGATTCCTACTTCTACGCCGGTCAGGGTGGAATCTTCGCTGTAAAGTTCATCTTCTATTTCCAGCCAAGCATCTTCTGTGAGCAATTGCTTGTATTGCAACTTTTCAGCATTACCAGCATTCAACACAACATAGGCATTGAAATAGACAATTTGTTCGACATCTCGCAGCGGCATATCTAACAGAATCGCCATGTAACTGGGGATACCTTTGAGATACCAAACGTGAGCAACTGGAGCTGCTAATTTGATAAATCCCATGCGGTGGCGACGGACGCGAGATTCTGTTACTTCAACACCGCATCTCTCGCAAACAATGCCTCTATGACGAACTCTCTTGTACTTGCCACAATGACATTCCCAATCTTTTGCAGGCCCAAAAATTCGCTCACAAAACAACCCGTCCATTTCCGGCTTTAATGTTCTGTAATTTATGGTTTCTGGTTTTATGACTTCGCCAGTTAGCTGACCATTGGGTAAAGTTCTCTCTCCCCATTGTCGAATTCTTTCAGGTGAAGCTAACCCAATCTTTACATAATCAAATCGTTGTTCTATCTTAGCCATTCTTGACTCCAATCGATGATTTACTTGAAATTATTTGCTGTAATTTATCTGTTTTGATTGATTGTTTGGCGCTTAAATCAATGTCATACTCCTTTATATGTGGCATTAGTTTTAATGTCATAAATGACATTTTTGGATGCTCCCAATTCGCGAGAAATCTTAGTTAGCAAGAGATTCTCCAGCTTTAATGCGTTCTCGCACATCCTGTGCTTGAGCAAAAGTCAGTTTGCGATCGAGATATCCACCCATGTGAGGAATCGGAATCTCTTCGCCTTCTTCCTTCCATGTCAGGTGATACTTAATATTGTGTATAGTTATCGGATTTACGCTGTATGCTTCAGCTAGATCCTTCATTCTCTCTCCTGCTGCTAGTTTTTGCCGGATTTCTCGCACCTTTTCCCAGTCTAATTTTGCATTGGAAAGGGGATGACTTTTTCCTTGGGTGCGTCCTTTTTTTGAAGCATCTAAGGCATTTTGGGAACGAGTACCAGCCCAGAGGTGTTCTGGATTTATACAACTGGGAGTATCGCAGGTATGACAAGCATCTATATATGTGGGAACTTCATATCCTAATTTCTCTGCTAAAACAGCACGAGTAACTGATTTCAAATTCCCATTTTTCCAGTATCTGCCATAGCCTGAACAATCTTTTCCGCCTTGAAAAATTATGCAGCCGTTGTCTTGAATTTCTCCTAAAAAATGTGGAGAAACTGTGGTGAAGTTATCGGGAATATTTGTCTGAACGATCTTAGTAATAGTTTCATGTTGTACCCCATACTCTTTTGCTAGGTGGTTCTTGACTTTTTCCGATAAATATTTAGTCTGAATTTCTCGCAGTTGTACGATCGACAATTTATCAATTCCCGGAATACTTTTGCGTCTGGGAGTTTGGCGTTAGCGCAGCCCTCGAAGAGGATCGCGCCCCATCATCTGTCCCGTGTTCTCAGCGGCAGACCCCGCTACAAGATGTTCCGGGTTGATGCAGCCTGGATTGTCGCAGGTGTGGTAAGCAAAATAACCGGAATCTAGGAATCCTGCTATTTTTGATTCGAGGACTAATCGGTGGACTAATACCGTTTTTCCCGACATCCACTTACGCCCGTAACCATTGCCAAACTCACTACTTTGCCAGTTAATACAGCCTGTCTCCCGATCGAATTCTCCTTCAATTCCGGGGATAACTGTTAAAATAATCATGTCAGCGCATCTCCTTGTTAGAGCGTTGATTCGCCTCAGTAGTGGTACGAACACTGCTGAGGCATTTTTATTCGAGATTGTCGATTTTAAATTTTAGATTAAATATTACTAAAAAATCTAAAATTTAAAATCGAAAAATCTCAAATCCCTAATCTTCGTCTTCGTCGCGAGAAAGCGATTCGTAAGTAGGCCTGGAGGGCGATCGCCGCCCGCCAGCATCCGCCATCAAATCCACCTCAACGTGCTCGCTGCCTTCGTCGTTCGTATTCACTTTGTGCACGGCAATGTCCAAACACAAAGACTGCAACTCCCGCATCAACACTTTGAACGATTCCGGCGTACCGGGGCGCGGGATGGATTTGCCCTTGACGATCGCGTTTAAAGCCTCGTTTCTGCCCTGCATATCGTCCGACTTGACTGTCAGCAACTCCTGCAAGGTGTAAGCGCAGCCAAAGGCCTCCAAGGCCCAGACTTCCATTTCCCCGAACCGCTGTCCACCCTGCTGCGCTTTGCCGCCCAAAGGCTGCTGCGTCACCAAGGAGTAAGGCCCGGTGCTGCGGGCGTGGATTTTGTCATCTACCAAGTGGACGAGTTTGAGCATATAGGCGATGCCGACTGTGATTGGGCGATCGAACGCTTCCCCAGTTCTGCCGTCATAAACTATAGTCTTGCCTGGGTGTTTTTCGTTAAACACCCAAGGCTTGCCAGTTTTTTCCCGCGCCTCTTCCAACTTGCCGTGAACGGTTTCCCGCGACTTTTCAGCGCCGTGCATTTCGTCAAACGGCACCATCTTGAACCGCATCGACAGATTTTCGCCCGCCCAGCCTAGCAAGCACTCGAAAATTTGACCGACGTTCATCCGCGACGGTACGCCCAAGGGGTTGAGCACGATGTCAATCGGAGTGCCATCGGGCAAGTAGGGCATATCTTCCTTCGGCAGAATCCGGGATACGATGCCTTTGTTGCCGTGGCGGCCGGCCATTTTGTCGCCGACTTGAATTTTTCGTTTTTGGGCGACGTAGACGCGGACGACCATGTTAGCGCCGGGGGGCAGTTCATCGCCTTGTTCGCGGGTAAAAACGCGCACATCTACGACGCGGCCTTTTTCTCCGTTGGGAACGCGCAGCGAGTTGTCGCGCACGTCGCGAGCTTTTTCACCGAAGATTGCTCTGAGCAGTTTTTCTTCGGGGGGTTGGTCGGATTCGCCTTTGGGGGTGACTTTGCCGACTAAGATATCGCCAGATTCTACCCAAGCGCCTTTGCGGATGATGCCTCCTTCGTCTAGCTGGCGCAGGGCGTCTTCGCCGACGTTGGGAATTTCGCGGGTGATTTCTTCGGGGCCTAGTTTGGTTTGGCGGGCTTCGATTTCGTATTTCTCGATGTGGATGCTGGTGTATACGTCTTCGTACACCAATCGCTCGCTGATAAGCATTGCGTCTTCGTAGTTGTATCCTTCCCAAGGCATATAGGCTACGAGGATGTTGTGACCGAGGGCGAGTTCTGCGCCTTCGGTGGAGGAACCGTCGGCGAGGACTTGACCTGCTACGACACGATCGCCCTCATAGATTAGGGGGCGCTGGTTCAAGCAGGTATCTTGGTTCGATCGCTGGTATTTTTGCAGTTCGTGTTCGATGCAGCCGGCGTATTTTTGCTTCCAAACCGAAGGCTGTCTGACTTTGAGTTCGTCGTACTCGCGAATCAGGAAATGTTCTTCGCTGGAATTAGACTCGGCATCTGGTGCCAGGGGCTTGACAATAATCCGGGTCGCATCGATGTAAATGACTTCGCCGTCAATCCGGGAAACTACCACCATCCCGGAATCTCGGGCTGCCTGAGCTTCGAGACCAGTACCGACGAGGGGGCGTTCGGGTTTGAGCAGCGGCACGGCTTGCCGCTGCATATTCGACCCCATCAGAGCGCGGTTGGCGTCGTCGTGTTCCAAGAACGGGATCAGGGAGGTGGCAACGGAGACGATTTGTACGGGTGAAATCGCCATGTAGTCCACCTGCATGGGGGTGGTGGTGGTGAATTCTTGGCGGTAGCGGACGGCTACGGTTTCGCCCAAGAGGTTGTTGTTTTCGTCGAGGCTGATGTCTCCGGGGGCGACGCGCAAGTCGTCTTCTTCATCGGCTGTCATGTAGATGGGGGCTTTGTCCCGCAGCACCTGTCCTTTTTCTACTGGGTAGAATGGTGTTTCGATGAAGCCGTAGGGGTTGACGCGGGCGTGGGTTGCTAGGGAACCGATCAGTCCGGCGTTGGGGCCTTCTGGTGTTTCGATCGGGCAAATCCGGCCGTAGTGGGACGGGTGAATGTCCCGCACTGCGAAACCTGCGCGTTCGCGGGTCAGACCTCCAGGGCCGAGGGCGGAAAGCCGGCGTTTGTGGGTCAGTTCTGCGAGGGGATTGGTTTGATCCATGAACTGCGATAGCTGCGAGGAACCGAAAAATTCCTTGATTGCTGCTACCAGGGGTTTGGGGTTGACTAGGGAGGCGGGGGTGAGGGAGTCTGCGTCGGAGACTGTCATGCGTTCGCGGATGATCCGTTCTAGGCGGTTGAGTCCGACTCTGACTTGGTTTTGCAGCAGTTCGCCGACGCTGCGGACGCGACGGTTTCCTAAGTGGTCGATGTCATCCGTCGAGCCGATGTCGAATTCGAGGTTGATCAAATAGTCGATCGCCGTCAAGATATCTTGGGATGTCAGCACCCGCACGGTGTCGGGGACTGTCAACCGCAGTTTTTTGTTTAGTTTGTAGCGGCCGACTTTGCCTAAATCGTAGCGTTTGGGGTCGAAAAAGCGGGAATTGAGGAGCTGTTCTCCGCCGGCTACGGTGGGGGGTTCGCCCGGTCGCAGTTTGCGGTAGAGCTCCATTAGAGCTTCTTCTTCGCCGAACTGTCCTTCTTTTTCGATGGTTTTTTGGAAGTATTCGGGGTGGCGCAAACTGTCGTAGATTTCGCCGTCTGTGAGCCCTAGGGCTTTGAGGAGGACTTGGGCCGATAGTTTGCGGGTTTTGTCGATTCTGACCCAGACTAAATCGTTTTTGTCGGTCTCGAATTTCAGCCACGCGCCACGGTTGGGGATGAGACTGGCGTTGTAGGTGCGGCGGCCGTTTTTGTCGGTTTCCGATTTGTAGTATACGCCGGGGGAACGGACGATTTGGTTGACGATTACTCGTTCCGCGCCGTTGATGATGAAGGTTCCCCGTTCTGTCATCAATGGCAAGTCGCCGATGAAGACTTCTTGTTCTTTGATTTCGCCTGTTTCTTTGTTGATCAGGCGGGTTGGTACGTACATTTGTACCGAGTAGGTGCTGTCCCGGCGCTTGGCTTCGTCCACGTCGTATTTCGGGCGCTTGAGTTTGAAGTCTTTGCCCATGAAGTGGAGTTCTAGTTTGCCGGTGTAGTCTGAGATCGGGGAGAAGCTATCGAGTTCTTCGATCAGTCCGGCTTCTAGGAACCAGCGAAAACTTGCCCGCTGGATTTCGATCAGGTCGGGCAAGGTGAACGCGAATTCTGTGTAATCTTTAGTGATCATGGGTGTCCTTTTTCCGCTGTGGCTCTAGCTTTTTACATTGCGCCAAGGCTTGGCGTTTTTACTTTGTTGTGTTTTTTTGATGGATTGTGTGAGAGAATGTATATGATATTTTCGATCGCGATCCGACTTTTGCAACTGTTATTTGTGCGGGTTGCTCGCATTCGTTTTGTGCGGATTTACGCTTGATTGAGATGTTTTTAGAACCGATATTTTGCTGTTTCAGGGTAAACTCCCCATACATTCGACTCCTCAAATTGACTCGAAAGCTATTGCCAAATTACTGAGGTTCCAAGTGTCTCCCTGTCTGTAAATTTGACTGTGTAAGGAAAGAGTTTCTGCTGGAAGTTTTGGCGAGCGTTGGGACGGCGTGCTGGCCCGATTGCTGGCAGTTCGCCGACTGCTGCGATCGCGGGGATAGTCAGCCAAAGCTCGATCGGCTGGTTCTATTATTATAGGACGCAAATTCGATCGCGTGCCGTCAACGTCAAAGGAATCTCAGGGTGAGGATGAATCCGGTTTTTAGGGCAAACAAAATATAGATGAGATTACCCCTTACCCCGAAGGCTTGCCTCTAAATCGATTAGTTTTCCTCGTTTCCTTGCTCTATAGCGAGTGAAAGGCCAAATAGCTGACAGGCATTTTCGGTTGTCTGCCGCGACAAAGTTAAAAGAGAAACTCCTCTCAATTTCGCAACTTGCTCGGCTACGTAGTATACGTAAGCTGGTTCATTACGTTTTCCCCGCTGGGGTGCGGGGGCGAGAAAAGGGCAATCTGTCTCAACTAGGATGCGATCGCTATTTACCATACAAGCTGATTCTTGTATTTGCAAGGCTTTTTTAAAGGTGACTGTGCCGCTAAAACTGATGTAGAAACCCAAGTCTAAAAACCACTGGGTTTCTTCGGGCGTACCTCCCCAGCAGTGCATCACTCCCCGCACCGGGCCGCGTTTTTCCCAAAAGTTCCGCAGCATTTCGGCCATTGGGGCGGCAGCGTCGCGACAGTGGATAATGACTGGTTTGTCAAGTTCCCTGGCGATTTCAAGCTGTGCCTCAAACACTTTAAACTGGTGTTCGCGATCGTCAGCTTTAAAAAAGTCGAGTCCGGTTTCACCGATCGCCACTACCCTAGAGTCAGAACTTGCCTTTTCGCGAATCAGATTCGCAGTTTCGTCTTTCCACTTGGCGGCATCTAGGGGGTGAAGCCCCACCGCAAACGAGACTTCTGGAAATCGATCGGCAATTGCTTGAATTGAGGCAAACTCTGCAGGCTCCACACAAGAATGAACTAGCCGAACCACACCAGCTTCGCGCCAGCGTTGTCGAATAGTTTCTAATTCAGACTTGTAAGTCTCAAAGTTGATATGAACGTGAGTGTCAATGAGCTGCATGGGGGAAGCAGATTAGATTTGATACCAGAGCATCCGAGTTGTTGACGGGAGAGTGGGGGATGGGGAGATGGGGAGATGGGGAGATGGGGAGAGTGGGAGAGTGGGAGAGTGGGGGAATGGGAGAGTGGGGGATGGGGAGATGGGGAGATGGGGAGATGGGGAGAGTGGGAAAAATTCTCTTTCTTCCTTCTTCCCTCTTCCCTCTTCCTTCTTCCGACGGACTTACATCCGTTACATCCGTTACATCCCGTACATTGCTCGTTGCCGAACTTCCTTCTTCCCTCTTCCTTCTTCCTTCTTCCCTCTTCCTTCTTCCTTCTCTTAGGATGCTACTTGTGTTTCGTGTGGCTTTAGGGTTCTTGCCAAGCGGGACTTTTTGCGATCGCCGTTGTTGCGGTGGAGTACGCCTTTTTTGACAGCTTTGTCAATTTTGCTGTATGCCTCAGACATCCGCTGCTGAACTTCTTGCATTAATTCAGGAGAAGGAGTTGCGGCGTACTTTTCGACGGCTACAAAATACTTCTTCATCAAAGTTTTGACCGCTGACTTGTAAGACTTGTTGTACAAGCGGTTGCGCTCGGCGATTTTGACTCGTTTGATTGCGGACTTAATATTTGCCATAGTGTCAGTTGCTGGAAGTAGGTATTCATTGATACATCCCCGTCGGGAGAAAGTCTCCAGACACGGGAATTTTGCGACAAGCTTTTCGGGAGCGAGCCACAAAAAGCTTGATTTTTAAAAGCTGAGTCTGTTGATTTGAGGTTGAAAATTTTAGATTTAGTCCGCAGGTGAACCTGAGATCTCGAACCAAAGTCTAAAATTTTGAGTTCTCCACGACTCACGACCAGGCGAGTGTCGGGGGCTTCCGTTTTTGGGCGGGTCGGACAGCCACTACCGCTAGCTCAGATCGAGCTGAGTCTGTGGGTACTTTCGGGCGACGCAATAATTTTTTATTGACTCATTTAACTGCCAATTTTTTATCCCTGACGATACCCAAAGGTATGATACAGGTGTTACACAGGCTAGTTGCGGGCGATCGACCGTCACGAGTTAAAGTTACGGTTTCTGACACGCAATTTTCAATTATACAATAATTTGGCGTTTTTCTATAAAAAAAACTATCTGGTGTTGGAAAAACTAATATAGCATCTATTCTGCTTAAAATCCCATTCCCGGAAAAATCCAAGTTAAACTATAACAAACAATACGGGTTATTTGGGCTTCTTGCTGGATCACTCATCGAATCGAAGGAAGAAGGAAGTTCGGCAACGGATCATGTAACGGATGTAACGGATGTAAGTCCGTCGGAAGAAGGAAGTTCGGCAACGGATTATGTAACGGATGTAACGGATGTAAGTCCGTCGGAAGAAGGAAGGGGGAAGAAGGAAGAGGGAACAAATCCCCCCCTTCTCTTCCTCCTCTGTCCCTCTAGATTCTCCCCCTCTTCCTGTGCACCCGGTTCTCTGGCGAGCAATTTCCAAGGAAGGTTGTGGCTTGTCCTCGGTGTTGCAAAATCCCGACAGAGATTTAAGCGCTGCACTGAAGCCTGTGAAAATGCCGCGAGTCTGGCAGTTTAAGCTTGTGGACTCGTGGTGGCATACTTTTCTAGGATATATTCACAAAAATTCCAAATTGTCAAGCAAATGTTAGCTATACAGGCGGGAATCCCCAAACCATAACCGTTTCGGATTGGTGTTAAAATGAAAAACCTGCACTAATTGTAATAATTCTGGTAGAATATTCATATCTTGGATCCAAGAATAACAATCTGGGTCTAGGTAAAAAACTTTTCATGTGACAAGTGGGGCGGGACGTGTTCCTCACTATAAAACGCAGTAGAGGGAAACAATTGGAGTACCTTGAATGAAGTTCTAGATATCCTTAACCGGACTCTGAAGCCCACACCATGCCCTTCCGGTTGGTGTGGGAGCGTCACTGAATTATTGACGGCATTCCTAATCTCCATGCTGCGAATTATTACTCAGTGGGTTGAGGCGCAAGCTGAACTGCGACGAATCTGCGATCGCACCCATGACGAACTTATTGTTCATAAAGAAGCCACCGTGCGGGAGGTGCTGCAAGCTGTAAGGCGTAGAGGCGATTTGGCCCTGCTGCACTACACTGCTGAATTCGATCGCATGACTCTAAATGTGGAAGATTTGCGGGTGAGTGGCGCCGAATTGGATGCTGCTTACCAACAGGTGTCGAAAGAATTATTAAATGCGATCCGCACAGCTTGCAAACAGGTAGAGGCGTTTCACCGACAGCGCGTACCCAAGTCTTGGGTGCAGTTTGGTGATGACGAAATTGTTTTGGGCAAGCGCTACACACCGGTCGATCGCGCGGGAATTTACATTCCTGGCGGTCAAGCGTCCTATCCTAGCTCGGTAATCATGAATGCGGTACCTGCAAAGGTCGCTAAGGTTCCGAGAGTGGTGATGTGTACTCCCCCCGGACAGGAGAAGAAAATGAATCCTGCGGTGCTTGTAGCGGCTCAGGAAGCGGGAGTTGATGAGATTTATCGAGTGGGCGGGGCACAGGCGATCGCGGCTTTGGCCTATGGTACGGAAAGTATTTCCAAGGTGGATTTAATCACCGGGCCGGGGAATATTTACGTGACGCTAGCGAAAAAACTGGTTTATGGAACGGTGGGAATCGATTCTCTGGCGGGGCCGTCGGAAGTGCTGATTATTGCTGATAGTTCGGCAAATCCCGTACATGTAGCTGCGGATATGTTGGCGCAAGCCGAACACGATTCGATGGCGTCGGCGATTTTGCTGACGGCGGATTCGGTGCTGGCGAGAAAGGTGGTGGCTGAGGTAGACAGACAGTTGGTAAATCACCCGCGCCGGACTTTGACGGAAAAGGCGATCGTTAATTACGGTTTAGTTGTAGTGGTTGATTCTCTCAAAGCGGCGGCGGAACTGTCTAACGAGTTTGCGCCGGAACACTTGGAATTGCAAGTGGCAGAGCCCTGGGATTTGCTAGACCAAATTCGGCACGCTGGGGCGATTTTCTTGGGTTTATCTACACCGGAAGCTGTGGGTGATTATTTGGCGGGCCCCAATCATACTTTGCCGACTTCTGGGGCGGCGCGCTATGCTTCGCCGCTGGGGGTGGAAACTTTTATGAAGCATTCGAGTTTGATTGAATATTCGCCGACGGCGCTGAAGAAGGTTAGTAAGGCGATTGATGTGTTGGCCAAAGCTGAGGGTTTACCTTCTCATGCTGATTCGGTGCGGTTGCGGACTGAAAATGAGGGAAAGAGTGAATTTTAGATGGTAGAGTTGAGGCTGGCGATCGGGATTTACGCAATTCGGGCTTAAGAAACCCGGTTTCTTCCAATATCTTGCTTAAATGACGCAATTATGTTAAGAAACCGGGTTTCTGTGTTGATGATGATGTGGCCCGGTAGCGCGAAGTTGTGGAAAGTAGCCGATAATTAACGCGAAGTTTAAAGTCTAATATCTGAGATTTATAAGGTGCATTATATTGAATACTATTTTGGTGGCGATCGACAATTCAGAGTTAGCGACTCAGGTATTGCAAGTTGTAGGGCAATTTCAGCTAGAACCGACGGCAAAGGTGATTCTAGTTCATGTTGTGACTTCTGATATGTCGGATTTTGATGCGGCGGTCGATCGACCTCACGCTCAGGGAAAGGAGATTGCTTACCGAGAAGTGGAGAAGTTACTGCAATCTTATCAGCAAAAGTTGCCTTGTCAGAGCGAGTTAGAGATTGTTTCGGGGGAACCGGCGCAGGAGATTTTGCGTTTGGCGAATATTTATAAAGCAGACTTAATTGCGATCGGCTGTCGGGGTTTGACTGGTGTCAAGCGAATTTTGGCAGGTTCGGTGAGTGCTGAGGTTGTGGCTGAGGCTCCTTGTTCGGTGTTGGTTGTGCGGGCTAGGTAGGGGCGGTAAATCAAAGAGTCGATCGCGTTTACCTCAACCAACATACGTATTCCACTAAGAGATTGCGAGATAAAAATTCGGAAAATATATCTAGTTTTGTATAGAACCCATTTGACATCTTTGAGTTTTTGAGTAGGGTGACGAGAAATATAGAGAGAAACTGGTTTTTGAGATTTACGCAAGGGGCGAGAAACCGAGTTTCTACGAGTTTTTGGTTGGGTGACGAGAAATAGAGAAACCCGGTTTCTGAGATTTACCCAGAATAGATATCAAATGGGTTCTATAGATAAATGTTTTGGAGTTTCCGAATTGGCGATCGTTGATTGAAACAGAAGTCGGTTATACCAATTTCATAAAATGCCGATACAAACATGAGTTCTGCCGAACGAAATTCGATGTCTGAAATAGATTTACTAACTGTAGCAATATTATGAAATTGGTATAAAAAATTGGGAATTTTGCCTAGTTTAGTAGAAAGTCTATTTTCTACTTCCCCTTTCCCTTCCCCTTGGTCAAAAAGTCCCGCAGCCGCAACAAACTAGCGGTTTGGCCCAAATTCAGCGGTAGCAGCGACACTCCCTCCAACCGAGACTGCACCCAACCGTCGCCCCAATACCACTCGTGAAACCCGTCAATTCCCTCACTCAATAACAGCCGCAGACAGTTTGACTCAGCAATGTCCACATAGTGCTGCACCGCTACCGGGCCAATCCAACTCGTGAAAGTCAATTCGCGATCGATCATTTCCGGCAAACCCTTAGAAAACTGCTGAGGCCACAGCCACTGCTGCAACTGCACAGGACGCAGCAAACTGTCTCGAATCGCGGTTTCCGAAGCTTCAACCTCAATCCGCAGTTGACTTTGTTGAAAATTACCTAGCATAGCAATTTGAAATTTTATATAGGAGCTTTACTTAACTTCAATGTAACGTAATTGCACGAAGTTCGATCGACAATGCCGATCGCACCCTCAGAAAATTCCCCTACATTATAGTAAAAAAAATTTACCTATTTGGAGAGCGGTTGGCGAATAAAACTAGAAACAACTGCCACAATCCGCGCCGCCACAATCGAGTCCAGAACAATCCGCGCCGCCACAATCGAGCCCAGAACAATCCGCGCCACCACAATCGAGCCCAGAACAATCCGCGCCGCTACAATCGAGCCCAGAACAACATTCTGAGATTCCACAATCTAGCCCTTCAATAAAGTTTTCACACTGAGAGCTTCTGCGAGGAGTTTCCCCCTGAGATTTTGGTCGATCGGATTTTGGTTCATCGTTACCCTCGAAATTGGAGTCTTCACTGCCAGATTCACTGCTAAACCGAGCTTTCAAGATTTGATTTGCCCGCTTGCAAGCCGCAAACCGACGGTGTGACGCTTTGATCGCCCCAAAGCAGCCCAATTTGGCGATCGCGCCCTTGATATACTGAGAGCAAGACTCCCCTCCGTACAGCACTCGGTGAGCACAAGAAAACCCTTTTCTCGGTGATATGTGTTTCTGATATCCGCTAATAGAAGCTACAGCTAGTTGTCGGAGGGCTGCATCAAAGATAGGCGTTTGCATTGGTTTCCCATACGTTAGATATTCCCTTCCTGCTAAAAACTACAACCAACAGCTCAACAATTCCCCGCGCCCCATCCCTCGCGCGATGCCTATTTTCGTATCCAATTGTTAAGCTCTGTTTCATTTCATTTAAATCTCCCGTCCTTACCCCACAGCCAAGAAACTCCGTGATACCATCACATCTGACTGAGTAAATACTTATAGAAAAAACTGGGGAGAAAAGCTTTGACACTACGGGTTGCAGTTGTGGGCTCAGGGCCGGCCGGTTCTTCCGCCGCCGAAACATTGGTAAAAGCAGGAATCGAAACTTATTTATTCGAGCGCAAATTAGACAACGCAAAACCCTGCGGTGGCGCGATTCCCCTGTGCATGGTCAGCGAATTTGACTTGCCACAAAGTATTATTGACCGTCAAGTCAGAAAAATGAAAATGATTTCCCCCTCCAACGTAGAGGTGGACATCAATATCGAAAATGCCGACGAATACATCGGTATGTGCCGCCGGGAAGTGCTCGACGGCTTCATGCGCGATCGCGCTGCTTCCTTGGGTGCCAAACTAATTAACGGCACAGTCCACACCTTAGAGATTCCTGGGAACAACACCGACCCCTACATTCTCCACTACGCCGACCACTCCAACGGCACCGCTGTGGGAACTCAGAAAACCCTGAAAGTGGATTTGGTAATCGGGGCTGACGGCGCTAACTCCCGCGTAGCCAAGGCGATTGATGCAGGCGATTATAATTATGCGATCGCCTTCCAAGAGCGCATCCGCCTCCCAGAAGATAAAATGGCTTACTACGAAGGCTTAGCCGAAATGTACGTCGGCGACGACGTTTCCACCGACTTCTACGCCTGGGTGTTCCCCAAATACGACCACGTAGCCGTCGGTACCGGCACGATGAAAGTCAATCAAGCCAGCATCAAAAAACTGCAAGCCGGCATCCGCGCCCGCGCTGCCAAAAAACTGATGGGCGGTGAGATTATTAAAGTGGAAGCTCACCCCATCCCGGAACATCCGCGTCCCCGCCGGGTTGTCGGCCGAGTTGCTCTCGTCGGCGACGCCGCCGGTTACGTTACCAAGTCTTCGGGCGAAGGTATTTACTTTGCTGCGAAGTCTGGCCGGATGTGCGCCGAAACGATTGTGGAGATTTCTCAGCAGGGGACGCGGATTCCTACGGAACAGGAAATCAAGCTTTATCTGAAGCGTTGGGATAAGGCCTACGGAATTACTTATAAAGTGCTTGACATTTTGCAGCGCGTGTTCTACCGTTCCGATGCTACTCGCGAAGCTTTTGTGGAAATGTGTGCCGATCGCGACGTGCAGAAACTCACATTCGATAGCTACTTGTATAAGACAGTAGTGCCAGCCAATCCTTTCATCCAAATGAAGATTACCGCCAAAACCATTGGTAGCTTGTTGCGTGGCAATGCTTTAGCGCCTTAACTGTTAAAGCACTTTGTATAAAAAAAGCGGGCAGTCACAAAACTGCTCGCTTTTTTTATGGTTCAGATAACGAACCGCGAAGGCGCTAAGGGCGCGAAGGAAGAGGAAGAAGAAGAATTGTTAGTTCAAGTTCAACTGCACTAAGGTATCGGGGGCGAGGAAGTGGGAAATGTGATAAGCTCGCTCTTCTGTTTTTAGCAGGATTTTTTCGTAGAGGTAGCGCGTAGCTCGATCGCCCAAACTTTCTGCTTGTCCTGCTTGACGGCGCAGCAAACCTATGATAGCTTGTTCGGCAGTCAAATCATGTTCCAGCATTTGGCGGCACGAATACACGCCGTCGGCTTCCGGCTCGAAACAGCACAACTCAGCTAATTTGCTAAAACTAGCCGCCGGTATGCCGCCCAACCCGTTCAACCGTTCGCCCAACTCGTGGACGCTATCTTGAGCATCTCCGTAGCTTTCTTCAAAGAATTTGTGCAAGGAGTAGAATTCTGCCCCTTCCACCACAAAATGATGTTTTTGATATTGCAGGTATAAAGCCTGGAAACTGGCCAGCAGCGCGTTCATCCCTTCACAAATCGGTGCTGTGACGGAATGTTCCAGTAGAACTGGATTTTCAGCTATGTGGCCAAACGGTCTCAATGCACTCTGAGTCTCAGCCATGTGTGTTCTCCTCTCAATAGGCAGTTTTGTTGCCAATAGATTCAGTGTAGCACCCTAGATTTACCAGTCAAGCAGGGTCGGCCTCGATAGTGGAAGACTTTGTATAGTAAAAAAAAAATTTCAAAATCTATTGAGAATAATTTGCAGTTGCGCTATCCTGTAAAAAGATGCTCGTTCTGAATGCTTCCTGAAAAGGGGGTGGATCGAGAGCAAAAATTAATGCAAATCATTATTGTTGCAAAAAAAATGAACCCAGCAGATCCAGAATTAGAAGTTTGTGACATCGTGCAAGTCAGTTGGCTAGACAGATGGCAAGTTTACCAACGCTTGCAAGAACTAGAAATTCCCTGCTGGTGCGGAGTTGACCAGCCTTTGCGGGCAAAAATTAGCACCGCCAAACAAGCTGCTCAACTCGCAAGCGTTTTGAGGCAATTGAGCGCTCCACGGCGCGAACTGGTGAACTTGCTGGAGTGCTGCTGGCAAATCGGGTAAAGCTCAAAGGAAGAAGAAAGACGTCTGAGGGAAGAAGTAAAAACAATAATGATGCGATTTAACGCATAAATACATTCACTAACGACGCTTTTTGTCAAGTTCGATAATTTTCACTGAACAGTCAATCAAGGAGTTATAACAATGTATAAATCTGGCAAGCAAGTTTCCGAGTTCAACTTAGAGGGAGAAATCCTCAGCCTAGTTATTGAAGATGGCTGCAAACTTAAATATTTGCGGATTAGTACCGCTCGCAAAGTAGAATACCTCGTGAAACTTCGCAAGGAATTGCGGTCATTTTTAGCGCCTGTTTTGACACCTGGATTGAGAGTGAAAGTTGTAGGCGAGCAAGAACTTAATTTAAAAAACGGTAAAATAAAACTGAAAGCTCGCAGTCTGACGCTGGCTGGGGGAAACAAAGATAGATTGCCCGACCAGCAAGGCTTTACGGGTGTGCCTGGTGAGATTGTGACATCAGACGATCGCGCGATCGGCAAAACCGAAGTCAGCCCTCCAGAAGCAGATCGAACTGTAAAAGCTCGCGCCAAAACTCAAACCAAAATATTAGTATGTCAAAAATCTGACTGCCAAAAACGCGGTGCCGCAACAGTCTGTAAAGCTTTAGAAAATGCTTTGAATGCGCGGGGTTTAGAAGAAGAAGTGACAGTTCAGGGTACCGGATGTCTCAAACAGTGCAAAGCTGGCCCCAATATAGTTGTGATGCCAGATAAAACTCGCTACAGTCGCATTGCACCAGCAGAGGTTCCAGCAATTATTGACAAACATTTTGCAGTTGCTAAAGCTTAGGAACGAAATTTTAATAAGTTAAACACCTGACATATTCCTTTTTTTCGACAGACAGCTAAGTCAGAGGAGGCAGAGCTTCCAGCTATTAGTTACCAGGCTCCAGTCTGGTAACTAGCAAATTCCTTAGCCGATCGCGCGTCAAGAAAAAGTGGGAGACTGAGAGAGTGGTAAATCCCCAAATCCCCAAATCCCCAAATCCCCAATCTACAATCTACAATCTCAAATAAACTGAACCGTATTGACCAATAACTAATGGCCGGGGGCTTCCTTTTAGAGAATCTATAACGATACACTGTATTTTAGACCCTGTGACTATTGGGATAAAAAGCTATGTCAGAAGCTGATCTTCGAGCTAATCAGCATCAACCGTACCCTGCTGTTCAATCGGATGCCGAACCATTGCAGTCAAATTTGGCCGCTGCTGGGGGTTTTGATCCGATCGCCCCCCCTGCCACAAATACTCCTGCGGTTCCCCAACAGCCAGAAGAAGACTGGCAAACATTAGATTTTCCCAACGCGCTCAGCGTAGATGCCATTCCCACAACAGCAGAAACAAAAAATTTGCAATCTCTGACACAGCCTCCCGAAGCGGGAACACCGCCGATTTCAGAGAACCTCAAAAATCTGCTCGGTAATGCCGAACAGCGTCAGGCCAAAGGATCGACCCCAGTAACCCTGATGCAAGCACTGCACGAATGCAACCGCGACCTTTTGCAGCGCATCGCCCAGCTAGAAACAGCGCTCGAAGAGTCCCAAAAAAACTGGCAGCATCGCGAAGCCTTGCTAGAAAAGCAGACTGCTGAACTCGAAAACACTCAAGAACAATTGACGCGGCTGTTTGGCAAAGTGGAAGTTTCCCATCAAACCCTCCAGAGTCAAGAAATTTTAGTGGAGAGTTTAAGGAATAAGTTAGCAAGCAGCCAAACCAGGCTAGCGATTGTTGAGCGAGAATGTGCGTCTACGGTGCAGCGCTACAACGAACAGTTTCATCAGCTAGTAGCCACAGAAAATGTTTGCCGAGAATTACGATCGCGCTTGCACCGCCAGCAGCGCCACACTTTGCAATTCAAAGCAGCCTTGGAAAGAAGTTTGGAGATGCCGCAGAAGCCGCCGACTTACGAGCCGCCTGACAGTGGGGACGATTTGGCGCACAAGCAATTAGAATCGTTGCTGGCGACGGTCAAAAACTCTCAAGTTCCGCTGCCGCCAGCCTTTAACGCTTCTCCTGTCAAACCTTGGTCAGAGCCCGAAGAGCATCCAGATGCAGCGGCTGTGGAAGAGGCGATCGACACTGAACCCACGGCCAATCAGGAACTCAACAAGTTAGCCCAAGTATCCGGCCTTCAATTGCAGGAGAGCGAAACCTACCGGACTCAGGAGACTGTAACTGAGTCGGAGGTGGCGGTGGAGGAACCGGAATTACCGATAACTGAGTCTGAACCAGAAATTGCTGCTGTCAAATCGGGCAGCGAAGAATTGGCCAGGGCGGTTCAAATTTTGAATTCTGTGGAAACCTTTGGTATTCAAGAAGGGCGATCGAGTGAAGCCACGCCTACAGCAATCGCGCAACCAGACTGGCTGACTTTGATTGCTAGTCCGCTGCGGGCTGCTAAAAAACGTCGATCGCTAGCTGAAATTGAATTGCCGAGTTTTCGATAGTTAATTTAATGCGGTAATATCAATTCCGGTTGCACTCTTCATGATGTTAACTGTTAACTGTTAACTGTTAATTGTTACTTGTTAATTGTTACTTGTTAATTGTTACTTGTTAATTGTTACTTGTTAACAGTTAATTTATTATTCCGATGAAGAGAGGATTTGAGATAATTGGTGATTGCACAGATTTACCAATTACCCACAATACAGCAAATACGGTTTCAGCTTGGGATAATATCACGGGCGATCGATTACCACAACAAAACAGTTTGTAGTGCGGACGATCGTCCGTTTTCGCGAGTTCGTAGTGCGGAATTCCTCACTACAAACTTTAACTCGAAACTATTTTTTTCCCTTTTCCCATCCCGTAAGTGAGAGCATAGCTGGTAGCCAACAGCCGCAGCCAAACAGCCGGATAGCGGGGCTCCAACCAAGGCTGTATTTTGCGGGCGAAACTGGGAAGCCATCCGAAGAGGAAACTCGCCAAAGCCAGCAGAGTAAAATTTAAGTAACTCCCCAGCCAGCGCAAAATATCCCGGAAGGTGACAAAATCTAAAATCCACAACAGGAGAGAAGGATTTTTTCTGGCTGCTTTAATTGCTAATTGATTGAAAGTTAGCCAGTCGGCTCTGTCTTTAATAAAAGTTTCCGCGACGGTGAGTTCTTGTTCTGCCAAAAGACCAAAAAAGGTATTGAGCATTGAATTAATTCTTTGGGGTGGCAAAGTGCGCCCCGTCGGTACCATCATCCCTTTAGAAAACAGCCAAGTTACTGATATATTGCTCTGGTAAGCACGAATTTGGTTTAAGTGTTTGGCACTTAATAAATTGTGCTTTAAAGCTGTATCCAATAAATCTGTTAATCGAAAAAGATTGCGGATGAGAGAGCCGAAACCGGTGAATACTAAGGGAGATTGCAAAGATGCTGCATCGCCGATCGCAATTAGGCGATCGACAGCCACGGCGCGATCGCTACTTGTAGTGCTAAAATGGCCCGGAATATAACCAAAAGTAGTTTTTTTCCAGATTAATTTATTGACATCGCAGCGGCGGTACTCCGGCAAAATTGCGAAAAAATCCTCGTACAATTCCAGCAAAGAACCGGGATTTTCGGCATTTACTTGGTGATAGTGAAAGAGATAAACTGTGAGTTCTCCTCCAGCGCCGGGAAATAACTCCCAAATCAGTTGGCGGCCGCGGGAAATATCGCCGTGACTCCAGAGAACGTCGCCGTAATCGGAATCCCAAACTCCCGGCTCCATTCCTCCGTCAATGACTCCTCCAACCGTCGGACAAACGCTGTCAAAAGCCCGTCCTTCGTTCAATTGCCAAGCGATGGGAGAAGCCGAACCCATTGCATCGACGAGCAAACGTCCGCTGACAGTGCGATCGGTTTTTGTCGGCAAGTGGCAGCTTTGAACTATAACTTTTTCCGCTTCAATATCGGCTCTGATAAACTCAGTTTCGTCCCAGATTTCCCCGCCCGCTTCTGTGAGTTTAACTCCCGCCAAATACACCAGTTTGTCGCTGTCCAAAGCTATATTCAGCACCTTCGGCGTGTGCAGAATTGCCGCTTTAGCAACGGGCGGATTGTTAGCATCAAAAAATTTGCAGTAGCCATCTTTGTATTCTCGCGCAATCAAAGTTTCGATTTCGGCTGCAGTAAATAAACCTAAATCAACTAAGCTTTGCATTTCGTCCCGCGAAATATTCCACTCGCGATTCATCTTCCCGAAAGGCATTCGTTCCAGCAGCAGCACTCGGTAGCCCAATCTCGCCATGACGGCGGCGTGAATCACTCCTAATGCTCCGCCGATATAAATTAAATCGTAAACAGTATCGCCAGCATCTGACACCGAAACAGTGCCTTCTCCCTTCTTCCCTATTCCTTCTTCCTTCTTCCCTCTTCCTTCTTGCTTCTCCCCTCTTCCTTCTTCCTTCAAAAACACTACTTGCTTTGGCTTTTGAGGATTGCGAGTGTTTTCGCGCCAGCGCTGCTCCCACCAGTAAACGCGCTGCAGGTCGTATTCGCCGTTGGGCATTTTTTGGAAGTATTTGACGGTGAGAGGGTAATAGGGGGCAAGAGCGTCAAAAATTGACTGTTTGGAGAGGTCTATGGTGGGGGGTTCTGGGTAGCGATCGGGAAACTTGTTTCTGACAGCCAGATTTAGAGTTTCCAGGAACTGTTTTTCTCCAGGCGGCGCGTCTTCTACACGAAAGACTTTTAAATAAGTTGTGCGCTGTACTGACCAGACAAAGGTGGAAAGTTCTGTTCGCCAATTGTGGTTTTCTGAATTGGTATCAGCGAGGGTCGGTTTTGGATTAGCATTTTGAGTTCCAGATTTTACCAACTCCGCTGCTGTTGTGTTGGAAAGCAGGCGAAAACCGTCAGGAGTAATAATTTTTTCTCCGATTTCGGGGTCGAATTCGTGCTGCAGCCAGGTGCAGACTGCTGCTGTATCGGGTGTGGGGACTTCTAGATAAAGAATTTCTTGCATGATTGGGAGTTCAATTCTGAATAAATTAATAAAGATGGGGGAGTTGACAAGGGAGCAAAGTAGGCTATACTCCCGAATACTTATTTAGTTTTAAATAAGTTTACAATGTTTTAAGATTTTTAGTTTCTCGATCGCCCTAGCTCTTAGTTGAGCCGCAGCGGGTCAGTATCTACTTTTTTTGATATGCACTCTTATGAATTATCCCATTCCTACGAATCCTCAAGAAATGATTGCTTTGCGACAGCAGCCGCTGAATGAAGAATTGGTGGCGTCGGCGATCGCGGGTGTGATTCAAATAGCTCGATCGCGTTCTCAGTCTTTAGACGAGTTAAAGGCTGAGCTGCTCGCCGACGACAACCTGCTCGATTTGGCTCAAAGGCTCTGGTTGAGCGAAATTGTAGCTCAAGCTTGGGAAAATTTGCCTTGATCGTTATCAAAATCCGAACAAGACACGGCACCGAAAATTATCGTTCTTCTTCAGTCCGCCTGCGCGGACTTCGTTTGACAAGGAGCGAATTCCATTCGCCGTCCGATGTTTTTCTACTATTTCCAAATATTGTGATTATTTTAACAGTATCTGCACGTCCATACCCAAGAAACCGGGTTTTTACTTAATTCAAGGCTGAGATACATGATTGTCGGAAAAAACCCGGTTTCTGACTGTTTGAATTGATAGGTTGCGAAGGAATAAATAAGATTATCGCAATTCAACTTCTCGCTTAACTTCTGTTAAAACTCGATCGCCCCGCGTCAACCGATATTCTGCGCGCCACACTCCCGGAATTAGAGGAGAATTTGTACTGTTTTTTTTGCCAACAATACCCAACCAAGTGCGGCTGGGGGCGGGAATTTCTTTGCTGGCGTTGGCGATGGTTTCACCGTTGGGTGCAAATAATTTGTATTCTTCGCGATCGCCCTTGAGGACTCCGTAAGTCTGCACCCAAAATATTAAAGCAGGGCTATTTATGGGGAGTTTAGTCTCAGAAAATTGTCCGGCCCAGATAGCGTTATCGTCAGGTGCTTTGCTGGCAAAACCGGCGCGAATTAAACCTGTAGAAACATAGTCGATGGGCTTGTCCCAAATTGGATTGCGGGCGGTGTTGCAGCCTAATTTGGCATCGGCACCGACAAACGGATCTACAGCTTTGCCTTGATAGCGAAAAGTGACGTGTACGTGGGGGAAAGAAGCCATCCCAGAGTTTCCCACCATGCCCAAAACTGTACTTTTTTGTACCTGCATTCCCGGCTTCACAACCACGCTGTTTTGGCGGAGGTGGCAGTATTGGGCTTCCCAGCCTGCGCCGTGATCGATTACTATGCCGTTGCCGCATTCTGTGCCTGAGACGTTGGCTTTGTCTGTCGGGTTTTGCAAGCGCCGATCGACTACACCATCTCGCACTCGCAAAACTTTGCCCGCTGCGGAGGCGATAACTGGAACTCCTTTTGCCATTGCTTTGGCGTCGGGAATGGCGAAGTCTGTGCCGTCGTGCCCGTCGTAGGTTTGTCGCCCGCAGCCAAAATCGACTGCAGCCGGGCTCGGATCGCGATCGAAGTACAGCAATACAAAACAGTCTTTTCCTAGGGTACAGTCGATCGGCTTACCGAATTGCCCGCTGGGCTTTTGGGCGACGGTTGAAGAAACGAGGCGCTGGGCGATCGTATTGGCTTGGGCGATCGGTGCATTGACTGAGGTGTTGTTAGCACAGGCAGCCGCACTTGTCAACCCCACGGCCAACAAAATTGCAGAAAAGTGTTTTTTTGATATGATAGTCATTCGTCGGTGGGAGATAAAATTTGAGGAATGAAGTCAAAAATCAATCAATCATTCAAAATATAGTTGGGTCAATCATCTAGACGATCGATCTGGCGTTTGAGTTTCCCATATTTATTGTAAACTGTCGCGTCTTTTATTTATACTGGTCTGTTTTTTGAGACTTTTGTATAGCGGAATTTCTGCCCGCTAGAAAGGTTAAATTGCCAAAGCAAAACAGCTTAGTTTTCTCGGTTTTTACTGCTTAATTAGTTAAAAAATGCTCTCTAAAATTCGATCGCTGATTACGATAATTCGGCTTGGCGGCCTTGCGGTTGCTGCTTTGGCGATGTGGGCGTTTGCCACCATTGCCGAAGAGGTTTTGGAAAAGGAAACCTACGCTTTCGATACATCTATCTTACTATATCTTAGGAACCTGCACACTCCGCTGCGCGATCGCCTCATGCTCGGCTTGACATTTTTGGGAGAACCCAACGTGCTGCTCATGCTGAGCGTGAGTTTGGGTATTATATTGTGGATACGCAAACATCGCTCCGAAGCCACAACTATTGCTGTTACAGGCGTGGGAGGTCTGGGTTTAAATCTACTCTTGAAACAACTGTTTGCGCGCGATCGGCCTCTACTTTGGGAGCGCACGGTTGACGTAAAATTTTACAGTTTTCCTAGCGGACACGCGATGATTTCAATGATTATTTACGGTTTGCTAGGATATCTCTTGGGTTCGCGCTTTCCCAAGCAGCGCTGGTTAATTTACAGCTTGACTGTGGTATTAATTGCTGTTATTGGTTTGAGCCGACTTTATCTCGGAGTGCACTGGCCAACCGATGTGATTGCTGGTTATATTGCTGGTTTTATATGGCTGCTTGCTTGTATTTTTAGCTTGCAAGTATGGAAGCAGTTTCATGATTCTCGTCCTGTTCCTGAAGAGAAGTTTTTGTCGCCTGAAAATCCTCAAGAATAGTTTTAGTTGTTGACGGTTGACGGTTGACGGTTGACGGTTGACGGTTGACTACTAAGAGGGCGGGCACGGGGGCACCGCCTAATAAATAACAACTAACACCTAACAATTAATACCTAACAACTATAGCAATCCTAAATGAGTCGTAAATCTTTTTACCCCACCCCAACCCTCCCCTTACTAAGGGGAGGGAGTAAGAAGTTTACAAATGATTTAGAATTGCTATAACAAATAACAAATAACAAATAACAAATAACAAATAACAAATAACAAATAACAAATAACAAATAACAAATAACAAATAACAAATAACAAATAACAAATAACAAATAACAAATAACAAATAACAAATAACAAATAACAAATAACAAATAACAAATAACAAATAACAAATAACAAATAACAA